>NZ_JBHXLC010000004.1:0-266409 GCF_042721555.1 Gottfriedia sp. NPDC058432 | reverse complement strand
GTGCTAATCTACTAAAAACTACTTTTCCCTTTCAATTTAAGGATAAAAATATTATGCTAAACGCTTTGTCTTAAGGATAAAGAAATCACTAAAACTAAAAAAACAATAATATTAATGAAGTAGTCTAATCGTTTTTTTCCAAACTTGTCCCTTTTTTTCACGCCCCACTGCTAAATGGTAGATTCTATATAATAAATTTATTATAGATATTTCCATATATGCCAAGTCGTCGTTTAAATTGAATAATTTCTTTTTTATGTTTAATCAAAAGTGCCAAAGATTTAACATCAACTATTAAGTTTTCTTTTTTACAAATTTTTTCTTAAGAAGTATTTTTAGTAAAAAATAAGTAATATTTCCAAGTTTCTTCGGGAATTCTAGTTTTAGCCTATTATGAAAGGAAGTTTTAATATGGAACAAACTCTGTACGAAAAATATGGTGGAGAAGAAACAGTCGGAAAAGTTGTGGACTATTTTTACGATGATTTAGTACTAAAAGATAAAACGGTCAATCACTTCTTCGAAAAAACAGATATGGATAAGCAGCGTCGCCATCAGACAAAATTTATCAGCTTTGCTTTAGGAGGGCCAAACCAATATTCAGGAAAATCAATGTCAAAAGCCCATGCAGGCATGAATATTCAACCTGAACATTTTAATGCAATTGCTACCCATCTTCATGATGCTTTAGCACATTTTAGTGTTAGTGAAGCAGATATCGATTTGGCCCTTACAAAGGTTGAGTCTCTTAGAGATGATATACAGTATAAATAACGCTTAACAATAATGCGTTCACTAAGATTGTATTGATTACTCATTTAAGGTGCTAATTTTCCTCTAAGGACTCTTCCATCATAATCCAGTGCCTCCAGTCAGTCTAAATAGTTGAAACTTCTCTAAATACTGACTGGAGATATCCAAAAAGCCCATAAAAAAAGGGGACGTCGTCGCCCCAAAAGTAAATTATGAAGAGGTATTTATAACTCAAATTACTTCCCCCTCTATAATCCATTCATCAGAATAGTAATTTCCGTATTTCTACATTATATGTTATTTTACTAAAGTCAGTAGACTTTAACTTGTAAGTGCTTGTTGCTCCGTCGACCAATTTATAACCTAATTTAATCTGACTTCTATAATTATGATTTGTGCCTTTTGTAAAACTTGCATCTACATAGAAATTACCACCATTGAAAACTTTTCCACCTGTAGTATCAATTGTACAAATTGGCGAAAACTCTACACCTCTATTATTTGTACCACCAGTAGCATCATCATAGTAATCATAAATTACACCTAATACTACTTTTACATTAGTAGAAATCCCAGCATCTATATAAACTGATCCTTTTACATTTACCTTTGATGCCATTTCAACAAATTTATCCTTAAATGCCACTCCATCTGAGACGGGCGTTTGTAAATCTGAGAAATTATACATTAAATAATTTTGAAAGCTCGTCAAATTATAGCTAACATAGTTAAATTTTGATCGTAATTTATACAATGAGTCTTTTGATAAAGACAACCCATTTTTATATATTTCCATACCTTCAAAATAGTAACCTGTTCCATCTGAACCATTTATATCAATTAGTGATTTCAAAGTTGTGAAATCACTTGGAGGCATACAGTTTTTAAAAATCACACATCCGTTTGGATACTGATTAATATCACTGCTATCAATCTCAACCGGATTCACAGTTCCTGTTTCTGGACCTTCACCTAAATAAGTTCTTCCTCTTAAAAAAAGGCCTCCATTTCCTGAAGGAGTGGTAATTGGAATGTTTTCTATAATTATTGGATTAATTCCAAATGCCCAGCCTTCATAATCAATTATCGTTGTCTTCTCAGGCTGCGCGTCTGATTCGTATGCTTCCTGATATAAATTAGAGATATTCACACTACCTTTTGTGTGAATGACCATAAAGCGATCGAAATTATTTTTATCTGCGCCTAAATAGCCAATTGCTACGTGGATATTTGAAATTGAACATGGAGTACCCCCATAACCAAATCTAATACCAACTCGATTATAAAGTAACTCAACATCGTCTGCTTGAAATAAATGACTAGCTGAACTAATGTATATTCCATAGTGGCAAGTTGAGAATGACATATGTTTACCACCGCTACCAGCGCATGAGAAACCTGGTGATTTAAATCCGTAATCAAAGCCATGAATGAATACATTATAAAAATGGAAATTGTATTCAGCAGATCCGTCATTTTGTGCTCCAAAACAAACTCCGGTTGGAATTTCTGTATAACCTTCATAAGAATAGAACTTTAAATCCTCCACATAGAAACAAATGCCTGGAGAAGGATTTCTTCGGTCATATATAAAATCTTGCTTATTTGTCTTAATTGTAGTGGATACACTTTTAAACCAAGATGGGGATAATCCATCATTTTCACCTTTTAATTTTATTGTAATACTGCCTGATATACTAGTTAGGTCTATTGGATTAAAATAATATTCTCCTTTTGGTAAATAAAAAGTAAATTCACCATTTGGGTATTGTGTAATTAAACTTTTTAGAATCGCTGAATTACTTGCTGCAAATGCACTATTTCCTGATTTTACCCCTAAAGTTTTTAAATCAATAACTAAACTAAATAATTCATTCCGATTTAAAAATAAAACATTACCATTACTTGATCCAATAAAGAGTTCATTTGTATCCGTAGTAAATCCAAATTCACCAACATCCAAAAGTGGTAAATTTGCTTTAAGGCCTCTACGAATTTGTATTTTTTGTGCCATTAAAAACTCCCTCCATCTATATTGCCTAAAGGTGTGTCAGTAAAATTCCCACCATCTACCTTCTGATCAAAGTTCACATCAGTAAAACTACCACCATCTATATTGAGAATAACCGTAAAAAAAGGAGCTTTATTACTTAAAAACTTTTCAGAATATGAAACTAAAAAAATACTTTTCTTATTTTCTAATGCTTGTCCAATTTTAAGAAAATAAGTCAAAAAACTTTTACCTCCATTCAATGATTATTATTTAGATATAATATCTTATGAAAATCATTTCTTAATTGTCTCAATAAATGACTATTAATATAGAAATAACTTTTTTACATTTTAATTATGTTTGACACAAAAAAATACTAAGATTAGTTCATAAACCAATGATAAAGGTTTATTAGAATAATCTTAGTATCTTTAAAAATTTACTCTATTCTATTTCCAAAACACACCCTCAAACTCAACTAAATCGTGATAAGGGTACAAAGGTTTCAATAATCTTGCTTTTGTCCATAAATCTGTTGTTTTTTCTAAAGCAGTTAAAGATGCTTTATATTTTTCATCAACTGTAATATATTTTACATTACCTAGATGCTGGAGTGAGTACCCAGTTATTTGTTTAAAGAAGGTTTTATTGGCGTAATCCAATGGGTCACCATTTACAATGTAATTAGTAAACAGCGGTTTAAAAGTTTTTTGGACTTTTTGTGACTTTGCATGAAGTTTTTTCGAACCATCATCTAATAGTACACCTAATGAGTTAAATGTAACTCCCTGTACAAATAGATGATTTTTCAATTTTTTATCATTTTTAAGCTGATAGCCTACAAATTGGGCCAAATAACCTCCAAAGGAATGACCTGTAACATATACACTTGAATGATTGTTCTCTTTTTTATTTAATATTGATGTAACCCAGGCATATGCTTGCTGAGCTTGTTGATCTACGACAACTGGTGAACCATTCTCTGGAGTTTCAAATTCAACTAGTCTTTGATAAATATCTTGTAAATTGATTTTCTTTAATCCACTAAACGCAAATAACAAACTATTATTTTTTTTGTTTTTTAATGCTATTGCTGAAAATCCAATATTACCAGATGTAATAGAAACAAGCTGATAATCACTAAGATTCTTATGAACTTGAGTAAGTAATGGATCAGCAATCCCTTTATGTTCTCTTAAGCTTTTGCCTAATTCTTTATCTAGAAATGCTTCATAAGAAAGCTCAGATGCTGCTAGTAATACGCCATTGGGAAGCTTCTCTAGCTCTCTTTGCTCTTGTTGGCTACATCCAGTGGTCGTTGTAAAAAAAGTAAGTACTGTAACGATAAAAATAACTACACGAAAATTCATTAGTAACCTAGCCTCCTTTCGACAGTCTCTTTCTTCATATTATGTCCACGACCATATGACATGTTCATCTTTTCCCCAAAAAAGCAAAAAAATATACATAAAATTATTGACAGTTTTATTTTACAAATGTTATCATATAAATTTTGTTATTTCATTTATTAATGTTATACTTAAGTTATAAGAATTTTCGGAGGTGGGTACATTGTTCAAAATTGGCGATCAAATTATTTACCCAATGCAGGGAGCTGCAGTAATTGATTCCATCGAAGAGAAAGTTATACAAGGTGTAACACAACAGTACTACATAATCAACATACCATCCAGCAATTTAAAATTGATGGTTCCTCAAGGGAATGTTTCAAACACGAAAATTCGTTTAGTCGAAGACAATGAACATTTAAGTAATGTATTAGATGACTTTTCAAATGGTCTTCCCGACGATTCCTTATCTTGGAAACAGAAATATGATTTAAACATGAAAAAATTAAAGTCTGGCGAATTACTCGCTGGTGCTCAAGTTGTACGTGATCTAACACTTCAAAGTAGAGAGAAACCTTTAAATCCTAGTGAAAGAGAAATGCTAGACACGGCTAAACGCATGTTTGTTGGTGAACTTAGCTTAATTAAAGGCATATCGCAACTTGAAGCAACCGAATTAATTGATTCTGCATTAAAATAAAGTTTTGTTTAAGAAAAGGAGCTTACTTTAAGCTCTTTTTTTTGTTGATTTTTTAACTATTTAGCTTCAAGAATACCTAGGACACTACTTGATTAAACAAGGTATGTATGTAAGTTACGAGTCCGCATTTTTTTTAATAAAATTTATTATTGTTTTTCCACCAGTTTTTAAACCTCTTTTAGTTGATTTAGTACAATTATAATAGAAAAGCCAGCAGATATTTGCAGTTTTAGAATTTTTTTCAAATTTACTTTTAATTAATTTGCAGATTTGGCTGTTTTTTATGGTTGCAGATATTTTATTTGCAATCGACGCCATTACCACTTCACTTCTCCAAACAAAATAAAAAAGACTGCTAACAAAAATGCTAGCAGCCTTTTACTCACTCAAAAGTGAAAATTATAATTTAACTACGTTTTCAGCTTGAGCGCCACGGTTACCTTGAGTGATCTCAAAGCTTACTTTTTGGCCTTCTTCAAGAGATTTGAAACCTTCGCCTTGGATAGCTGAGAAATGTACGAATACATCGTCTCCACCTTCAACAGCGATGAATCCGAAACCTTTTTCTGCGTTAAACCATTTTACTGTACCTGTGTTCATTGTACGAACCTCCATTATACCTGTTTTTTTACACTTAATGAGTATTGTTAAGAAAAAATACACACATTAGAACAGGATGAAAATTCGTCCCTTTTAACACATGAATTGAATTAACCAATTTCTTATTAAGTATGTCCCTATCGTAACATAAAATGAAATGAAAAACAAATTGTGCACGAAGAATAATTAAAAATTAATAATTTTTATAAAAAATGACCTTATTTTTTACTTTTCGTTAGCAAGTATTAAACCAACTGGTAAGTTCTTCTTCATAATACTACTAAAGTAACTATTAGGAACTGGTTTGTTCCCTACATAAGGAGAAATTTCAATAGTAAATCCAGGTCGTTTTTTTGCAGCGACATACCAGTCCTTATATCCACCGCCTCCACCTTTTGCGGGAGCGACCAAACTATAGCCTGTTTGTTTTGATAATTTTGTAGCAATTGCCTTATCTCTAGCCATTTGAGTTCCTGATTGGTTATAATGCCAGAAAATAATATTTCCTGATGAGTGATATGCAACTGTATTTTTGAATGAATGTTTATTTGTGAAATCATATAAAGCTTTAGCTTCTGGTTCACTTAGAGCCTTTGTACCTTTATAGTTATCAGGGCCAGGCTTTGACTTATTACCAGAAATTGTATTCCACCCAGCTGGATATTGACGATTTAAATCTACGCCACGTACATTTGCCTTCCAAGCTTTAAAATTCTTGCTACCATTATTTAATTTAATGGCCTGATTTGGATTCTTTGCACTGCTCGCACCTTTTTGTACAAGCATTACACCATCAGGATTAACCATTGGTACAAAATAAATAGACGTTTGGGATAATGTTTTTCTTACATCAAAACCAGATATTTTTGTATTTTTTTCATACGCACTAGCGTATTGATCAAGCATTTCCATTATGACATTTGTCGTCATGTGCTCACGTGCATGATGCGAACCGTTTATACTAATTTCAGATTTACCAGTCCCTAACTTAATCGCATATAAATTTCTACCATCTACAGATTTACCAATTGTTTCAACTTTAGTAAATCCAGGGTACCAAGCATTCAGCTCCTGTAAATCCGCTGTCAACTCGTCATATGAGTAGTCACCATTTGGGTCAACGTAGTTATAAGTTTTTAACGAAATATCTGCTTTAGGGATTAGCCCCTTAAGCCCTCCAACTTTAACGACATAATAAGATGAATAAGCTGAATCAATTACTATTTTTTGTTTAGCAGGTATACTAACCATCGTTGGTTTCGGATCCCGTGGGAAAACAATTTTAGTATTTCGTACTGCAACACCCGCCGTAATTTTAACAGGCTGCGTCACAATACTGATTACAGGCAATGTCTCATTTGGTAAAGGGGTTGTTTTATTTTTATCAATATAAGCAGTTTGATTAGAATATTGGATCATTAAATACTGATTCTTCTCACCTGTTTTACTAAAAACCGTATTTGCTTTAACTGTTCCCCTATTCACTAATTTACCATTTTCATTTAATAATAGAGGTGTATCGCTAGTTACCTTAAAAACTTTCGCCGTTGGGTAGATTTCCCATGGCGTTGCATTTCGGACCGCACTTTTCAAAATAGTCCCAGCATTCCCATTATAAGTAACATAGTAAAGGTCATTCTCCTCTTTATCTACTTTTAACTTAACGTTTGCTGGTATTGTTATAGTAGTTGTTGTTACGTTTGTTGCTGCACCAGTCGTTCCTCCGGTTGTTTCACCTGTTGTTCCTCCGGTTGCTTCACCTGTTGTTCCTCCAGTTGTTCCCCCGGTTGCTTCACCTGTTGTTCCTCCGGTTGCTCCTCCAGTTGTTCCTCCAGTTGTTGCTCCGCCGGTTGTTCCTCCAGTTGTTGCTCCGCCGGTTGTTTCTCCAGTTGTCGCTCCGCCGGTCGTTCCTCCAGTTGTTGCTCCGCCGGTCGTTCCTCCAGTTGTTGCTCCGGTTGCTTCACCTGTTGTTCCTCCAGTTACTTCACCAGCTGTTCCTCCAGTTGTTGCCCCGCCGGTTGCTTCACCAGTTGCTCCTCCAGTTACTTCACCAGCTGTTCCTCCAGTTGTTGCCCCGCCGGTTGCTTCACCTGTTGTTCCTCCAGTTGTTCCTCCAGTTGTTGCTCCGCCGGTCGTTCCTCCAGTTGTTGCTCCGCCGGTCGTTCCTCCAGTTTCATTATTCTGAATCGTCAAATCTGTAGGTTTTAGCGTTACAACCCATTTTTCTGAATTTGCATTTGTTGTTGATTCTGCAAATACATCTTTAAACATACTAAACATAAGTACTAAAACAACTAAACTAATAAAACCTTTTTTCAAACCCTTCACCTCTCTAATTAATCAAAAACAATTGTGTATATATAAGTAATTGTTTTTATATAATAATCTCATAACAGACGAAAAGCTCCCTATTTAGGGAGCTTATTTTAATTGTCTAATATATTATTAGTTTATAATATTAGCATTTTCATTGCATATTAAAATTGTATTACACACCTGTCTATTCCTGTTACGTTTTTTACTTTAAAATAGGTATGTTTTTATAGATTTTAGTTGAAACTATGAGGATTTTACATATAAATACGATTTTTTTTTGAATTTATTTGATTCGATGCTTTTTATTTGCCATTCCAGGATTTTAATTGCGATTTAAACTTTTTATTTACGTTCCCGGATTTTAATTGCGTTTCACACTTTTTATTTGCGATTCCTGAATTTTAATTGCGTTTCACACTCTTTATTTGCTATTCCTGAATTTTAATTGCGTTTCACACTCTTTATTTGCTATTCCTGAATTTTAATTGCGATTTGCACTTTTTATTTGCGCTCCTGGAATTTAATTGCGTTTCACACTTTTATTTGCTATTCCCGAGTTACCAACTTTCATTTTTTCCCTTTTCGGCTATGTGTATCGTATTTGTTTAGGGTATAATTACCAATAAGAATGTTTCGAGTAAGGAGGCATCGAATGCTTCAGCGTGATTTAAGTAAAGATATTATTTATGAACTTTCATATTCACTTTTTTCAAAGCTTTCTCCTCAAAATACGAGGGACGCAGAGCTTGTTGAAACTGGCCTGCAGTTGTATAGGCTAGGTCAAGTATACAATGTATCGGTTCGCGAAGGTCGCCTAGTCGGGGTTGTCGAAGAGGGCGATCAAATTCATTTACCAATTCTACATATTGAAAACCATGATCAAAATGGATGTGATTGCTACGAAGCTCCTCCATGCCAACATCAAATTGCACTACTTTGCTATGCTGCCGCTTCATTTTCTTTAGTCGGAGATATTATGAGGAAGTTTAAACAGTCTTCTTTAAAAAGTATCCCGAATATCATGACCGGTCGCCAACTGCTGGATCAAATGAATATGTTTGAACAGGATCAACCTAAAGAGACAGTGGCGTTGTTTGAGCAAAAGTATAAGGAGTACATAGAACAGCAAAGGACGTCATTTTACCAAGATGTTTATTTTGTTTATCCATTATATGAACGGTTTTATCATGGATTATTGAACCAACAACCACGTCAAGAAAAGGAAAAGCTACAATATCAGTTACTTGCGTCAATTTTTACAATGAATAAAATGGTCGGACAAATAGAAATTCAAAGTACAGTTTACGACAATGCTCATTTACCACGTGAAATGACAATGCTAGAAAATCAAATTGACGCAGTTAGTAGGCAATTACATAATTTAACTGGAGGTTCTGTTTCTACTCAGTACGAAGAGGTTCTTCGTGAGCAGTTGCAATCTCTTTTATTAGAAAGAAACCTTTGTTTAGTTCCTCGATATAACTCTTTTCGTCATGTATATAAAGAGCTATTAAATAGTCCAAAGATTTTATATAAGGATTTAGAAACTTTATCAAAGGTTGAGGACAATTATTATGCAGATTTAGGAAAAGCTCATCTATACTTTTTATTAAAAGAAGATGAATCAATGCTGTCCATTATAAAGCAATACAGCAATAATGAACGTACTCTCTATTGCTTTACTTACTGGATTGAAAGTCTTCGAAAAAACAATGAAACAGATCGACTAACATTGTTTTTGCCATTATATTACGAGATGCTTTTACACTTTTTAAAAAATGGCGATGATGAATATGCAAAAACTACTTTTGCGAAACATTTCCTTACTAATTATGAGTACAATAGTTTTTACACTAATGAAACGGCTGGGTTAGAAGTAGTTTATCAAGCATTACTACCATATAGTGTGATGCAGTACACTGATTATTTAATGCATAATCGTGAATACAAACGATGGGCTGAGCTACAAATGCACTTATATTCTTACAATCCTGATTACATTGATAAACATGACCTTCAGGAAGTACATAAGTACTCACCTCAATCAGTATTGCCTATTTACCATCACTTGGTTCTTTATTACATTGAGTTAAAAGGTCGAGCAAACTATAAAATAGCTGTACGATATTTAAAAAAACTAAGAACAAATTATAAAAAATTAAAGCGTATGAATGAGTGGGATGACTATATTCAGTATGTTGAATCTCAATTTATTCGTTTACGTGCACTTCAAGAGGAATTAAAGAAAGGAAAATTAGTCAATGAAGCGACTAGCAAATCTTAGTATTGCCGTAAAATGGGTCGAGCGAAAAGGCTTACTCATTTATGGAATGCAAAGTCACGGTGTCATTTTACCGGTAACCGCATGGAAGCATCTAGTGTTTCAATGGCATGAACCTTCATATTATGGGACATTATTGCAGCCGACCCGTGTCGGTCAGATTGAAGGAATTCTTTTAACTCCAATCGAAGCACTTACTTTTTTTAGAGAACATCAAGAAAACTCACTAGTAGAGATTACTTATTTAGATGAAGCAAACGAGTTTCATTCGGTAATCTCACGTTTATACGATGATTTTAACGAAGGCCACGTTTCGCCAAGTTTTGCTCATTATCAGAATGGCGAAGAGCTATGGAAAATTGATGGATTTGAACAATTAGAACCAACTTTACAGGAATTGGTTTCTTCTGCAATTAAACAGCAGTTTGAAATCGAAACATTACAGTCTAAACGTTGGGATATTGCTAGGGGCTTGTATCACAATCCAAGTTATATAAAACAGCAACTCACACATAGTATTGATGAAGATGATTGGCATGTAAAAATCGGGTTAAGAGACGATGATGTTCCATTTTCAATTCGATTAGTACTTGAAGAGCCATTGAGTGAACATGATGACTGGAATTTACGTACATATTTAATTGATGAACGAAAAACGATAAAACCTTATGAATATAACGGACATGAATCATTACATAAAAAGCATTCATCTTATGCTGAGTATTTAGATCGAACGTTCCAAGGAGTAGGCTTATTAGCACCAAACTTAATCGATGATCATAAGCCAAAAGAAGTTTTAAGTGAACAAGAAGCTTGGACATTTTTAACAGAGGATAGTGAAAAAGTACTTTCCGCAAATATTCAGGTTCTTTTACCAAGCTGGTGGCAAGCTTTAAAACAAAATAAGATGACTTTAAAAGCAAGTGTAAAAGGTAAACCTGCTGGAAATTCATTTTTCAATATGGAAACATTGGTTGACTTCAACTGGCGAATTTCTACAAATGGGATGGAGCTTTCAGAACAACAATTCCAGCAATTCGTTGAAAATCAAAGACGCTTAATTCAATTTAACGGTCAATGGATTGCACTTGACCCTGCTTTTATTGCACGTATGAAGAAAATGATGGCAAAGGCTGAAAAACAGGGACTTAGATTTCACGAAGTTCTTCAACATGAGCTACTACAGGGGACTGAAAAACCTGAGGACGATCACTCACCTTTTGCCGAAGTTGAAATCGAAGTAGATGATGTATTCCGAGAACTAACTAAACGATTAACATCCATTTCAGAAGTTCCTGAGCTTAATGTTCCTCATGGTCTGCAAGCAACTTTACGTGCATATCAACAAAAAGGATTCGAATGGCTAGTTCATTTGAAAAATATGGGATTTGGTGCATTACTTGCTGACGATATGGGGCTTGGTAAAACAATTCAATCGATCTCTTATTTAGCTTATCGTAAAGAAAACGAAGAAAAACAAGGGGCATCATTGATTGTCTGCCCTACTTCTGTTATCAACAACTGGAAACGTGAAATTGAATTATTTTATCCTGATTTAACTGTTCATGTTCACTATGGAGGAAATCGATTAAAAGGTGAAGATTTATTTTCAGTAATCAGAGATGTTGATATTGTCATCACTTCCTATGCTTTAAGCGTGTTAGATTATGAGGACCTTACGCAATATATTTGGAAAAGTATCATTCTTGATGAAGCTCAAAATATAAAAAATCCAACAACAAAGCAGTCTCGTGCAGTTCGTGGGTTAAAAGCTGAGCATCGCATTGCTCTTACCGGTACCCCAATGGAAAACCGCTTAACGGAGCTTTGGACAATATTTGATTTTATAAATAGAGGATATCTTGGATCGCTAAACCGTTTCGCTAGCAATTATGTAAACCCTATTGAAAAGGACCGAGATGAAGAAAAGATAAATGCTGTTCATCGTTTAATTTCGCCTTTCTTACTAAGACGGACAAAGCAAGACGAAGATGTTGCTTTAAATCTTCCACCGAAACAAGAACAAAAGATGCTCTGTCCTTTATCGGTTGAACAAGCGGCATTATACGAACAAGTTGTTCAAGACAGCTTAAAACAAATCGATACATTAACTGGTATCGAACGTCGTGGCCGTATTTTATGGATGCTAAATAAATTAAAACAAATCTGTGATCACCCTTCTTTATTCTTAAAGGAATCACAGCTTGTTGAATTCGAAGAGAGATCAAGCAAAGTTGAACGACTATTCGAATTAATAGACCCAATCCTTGAACAAAGCGAAAGCTGTCTAATCTTTACTCAATATGTGAGAATGGGCGATATGCTTAAAGAGGCAATCCAAGCAAAATTTGGTGAAGAAGTATTATTCTTAAACGGTAGTGTTCCTAAAACTGCCCGTGATAATATGATTTCTCGCTTTCAAAACGGCGATGTAAAAGTGTTTATTCTGTCACTCAAAGCTGGCGGAACAGGACTAAACTTAACAGCAGCAAATCACGTAATGCACTTTGACCGTTGGTGGAACCCAGCTGTTGAAAATCAAGCGACTGACCGTGCATACCGAATCGGACAAACAAAATTCGTTCAAGTCCATAAATTTGTAACGATTGGGACACTAGAAGAAAAAATTGATGAAATGCTACAACGGAAACAATCACTTAACGATACAATCATAACGAGCGAACAATGGATTACAGAATTGTCTATGGATGAGCTTGTTGATTTGTTAGGAGTTTAATATGCAAGGCAAATGGGATTATTGTATTTAAGATAATCCCATTTTCTTTTAAATGGAGGTTGTAAAATATGGGCACAAAAAATGGAATGAACGTAATTGTCAAAAACCATGATAGAAATTGGAAAAACTTATTTCAAGAAGAAGCAAATCGTATTCGTAAAATCCTAAAAGATGAGCTTATTGAAATTCATCATATTGGTAGTACATCAGTTCCAAATTTAAAAGCTAAACCGATTATCGATATGTTGCCTGTCGTTAAAAACATAGAAAACATAGACAAGTATAACGGTCAATTGGCTGAGATTGGTTATGAGGGGCTTGGTGAGTTCGGTCTAACAGGTAGAAGATACTACCGAAAAGGTGGAGAAAATCGTACCCATCAAATGCATATGTATCAGTTTGATAATGAAAAAGAAATTGAGCGCCATCTAGCAGTTCCCGCTTATTTAAGGGCACATGAGTATGAGATGAAAGCTTATGGAGAATTAAAAGCACAACTTGCTGAAAAATTTCCAAATGATATTTATGGATACATGGATGGAAAAGATGCTTTTGTGAAGGAAATAGAACGAAAAGCTATAGAGTGGAGAAAAAAGCTTTAATTAATACGGCTAATAAAACAGTAAAAAACATGCGATGGAGATATGCATGTTTTTTGTTTTGGTTTCAATATTAAATTGCAACCTGCTATATAATAGTGATGCTTCCTCGGTAAAGGAGATACTTTATCAAATATCATACAAAAAAGTCCCACAGATCGAATAGAATATAAAGAATACAATCGGGAGAGACATGAAAAACCCAATTGCCAAGAACTTTCTTTTTGAGACTAAAAGAGAAATGCCTATTAGAAGTGGTATAGCAACAACAATGCCTGCCGCAATAAGAAATGAACCGATTCCCATTAGTGTAACAAAGATTCCACTGAATGAAGTGAGAGTTCCAAGAAAAAGCCCTATAAAAAAATTACCAACTGGATGATGATCGCGATGATCTGACAACCTCATTCCCCCTCCCTAATTTGATCTTCCTATAAATATAGGATAGTAGAATATTCAGAAAAATAGTATCATAGGGTTAGCATCATGACAATAAATTTTTTGAAATAAAAAGGAAGTGATACTATAAACACCCCTGTAATGATCCCGCTTTTTGGTATGGAGCTTCATCCACATAGAGTTTTTGAAAGTTTGGCCTTTTTTATTGGATTTAGAGTATATATTAAGTTCCGCCGAAAAGGAACGATTAGTGAAGAAAAAACCGTATATGTACTAATTGGAGCAATTCTTGGTTCCCTTTTTGGCAGTCTGATTGTCGCTTCACTTCAGGACATCCCAAAATTGTTACACACCGTTCATAGTCACGGCCTATTTGGAATATTTCAAGGAAAAACCATTGTTGGCGGATTGCTAGGCGGTATCATTGGTGTTGAGTTAAGTAAAAAACTTTGTAACCAGACAAGCTCAACCGGTGATGATATGGTTCTCCCACTTTGTCTGGCAATGTGCATTGGAAGAATCGGTTGCTTTTTAACTGGATTAACTGATGATACATATGGAATACCTACGCCGAGTGTATTTGGAATTGATTTAGGCGATGGAATAAAACGTCATCCAACATCACTTTATGACATTGCTTTTTTATGCTGTTTACTGTTCGTTATAAAGTACATTTTTAAACAAAAACCTTATGAAGGTTTTCACTTTGCTCTGTTTTCCGCTTCATACTTTCTATATAGGTTTTTCATTGAGTGGCTAAAACCAACAATCAAGCCTTATGGAGACATGAGTAGTATTCAAATAACCTGTTTGTTAGGCGTATTGTATTACGCTATCTATTTTATCTATCAAAGAAGGAGCAATTACCGTGCCAAATCGTCCGTATACGTACACTGATTTTACACTATCTGTTTGTAGCAAATGCTTACGAAAAGTAGAAGCAAAAATTATATATGAAAATGATTGCGTCTATATGTTAAAACGCTGCAATCATCATGGTATGGAGAAAGTCCTAATCTCTACTGATATTCCATATTATCAATTATGTCGAGAATTTATTAAACCTAGTGAAATGCCACATCGATGGAATACTCCAATTAAATACGGCTGTCCATATGATTGTGGACTTTGCCCGGATCATGAACAGCATAGCTGTTTGAGTATTGTTGAAATAACAGATGTATGTAATTTGCAATGTCCAATTTGTTATGCAGATAGTTCTCCAAAACGAACTACTTGGAAAGATTTAGAAACAATTAAACGAATGTTTGATACGATTATAAAAAACGAAAAAGAAGCAGATGTTGTTCAAATCTCCGGAGGTGAACCTACGATTCATCCTCAGTTTTTTGACATACTAGATGAGGCAAAAAAAAGAAGTATTAAACACCTCATGGTCAATACGAACGGAATTAGAATTGCCACTGACGAGGCCTTCGTAAAAAGACTCGCAAGATACAAGCCTGGCTTTGAAATCTATCTTCAATTTGATAGTTTTGAAGAGGAAACACTTCTTAAGTTACGAGGACGTGATTTGCGAGAGGTGCGGCAAAAAGCGATAAATAACTTAAATAAATATAATATTAGTACAACACTGGTAGCTGTCCTAAAAAAAGGCTTAAATGATCATGAAATCGGCAAAATTATTAAATGGGGAACGGAACAAAAATGCGTACGTGGTGTAACATTCCAACCTATTCAACATGCTGGAAGAACAGAAAATTATGACCCATCAACCGAACGCCTAACACTCAGTGAAGTTCGCCAAGAGATTATTAAACAAAGTGAATTCTATTCTGAAGACGATATTATTCCAGTACCATGTCACCCTGATAGTTTAGCAATGGGCTATGCTTTAAAAATGGGCGGAAAAATTACTCCTTTAACTAGCATCATTGATAAGAATGTGTTGCTTGAAGGAGAAAGAAATACAATTGTTTTCGAGAGTGATGAAGAATTACGTAACAAAGTTTTCAAGTTATTTAGTTTAAATCATTCCCCTCAAAGTGGATTTCAAGGCTTAAAAGATCTTCTATGTTGTTTGCCAAAAGTGATTCTACCAAATGGGATGGGTTATGAAAATGTATTTAGGGTATTAATTATGAAATTCCAAGATAATTATGATTTAGATGTCCGTAGCGTAAAAAAATCATGTGTTCATTTTGTTACGACTGATGATAAGATGATTCCATTTGATACTTATAATTTATTTTACAGGGATGATAAGGAAGCATACTTAGAGACACTTCGAGAAGAAATCGTAAGGAACTAACGGTTTCAGTATAGCTTTTAAGTCTTCTAGTTTGTAGTTTTACCATTTTGTTTGCAGTTCACCCATCTCGCTGGTAGCTTTACAATATTCAATAATAAAAAAATCCTATTTTTTTCAAAATAGGATTTTTTCTAATTTAATTCGATTTATTTAAGTGCAAATGTAAGTTCAGCTTCACAAGCGATTTGTCCGTCAACAGTTGCTACTGCTTTACCTTTACCGATTGGTCCACGCATTTTCACTAGTTCAACCTCTAGTCTTAGCTGGTCGCCGGGTACTACTTGTCTTTTAAAACGGCAATTATCGATACCAGCAAATAATGCTAGCTTTCCTTTGTTTTGCTCTAAGCTTAATGCTGCAACTCCACCAACTTGTGCTAGGGCTTCCACAATTAGTACTCCCGGCATTACAGGATAATCAGGGAAATGACCATTAAAAAACTCTTCGTTAGCTGTAACATTTTTAATACCAATCGCACGTTTACCTTCTTCATGCTCAATGATACGATCTACTAATAAAAATGGGTAACGATGAGGAAGAATTTCTTTAATTGCTTTAATATCTAACATTTTATGTAGTCCTCCAATTGAAAAGATTCAATATGTTAATAAAAAAGAAGCAAGTCTTAAGACCAGCTTCTATGTGCTATAAGTATAATACTATCTTATTTTGTAAGTTAACGCAAACCCATAATTAGCAGTATATTTTATCCCCCGTCGCTCGATGACGTATTCATTTGGGTGTTTTTACATTATCAATTTATACTTCGACTATTTGAGGTCATCCCAATTAAGAGATTTATTTATTCTAGTAGCCTATAGATTTTATAATCTAAGATTACTATCTGTTTTATTTATGGAAAATTTTAAAAAATCAGATATTTTGTAAAGTATTTGACAGAATTAGGTGAAAGAATTTCTTAAGATTAAGTTACTATACGAAAGCATTAAAACTCTTAGGCTAGTAATGTGTAGCGTCCATGTTGTTTCTCGATAATTCCTTTTTCACATAATTCATTCATTACATAGGACACGCTTACACGTGATGAACCAACTACATAAGCAAGTTCTTGATGAGTGAATGGAATCGTAATTGTTATACCCTTAGGTGTTTCTTTACCATATGAGGATGCTAATTGGCGCAACATTGTAAGAACTCGCTCTCCTATATCTGAAAAACTCATTAACTTCGTTTGAAGAAGTAAAGCTGATTGTTTGTTGCTCAATGATCTTAGTACTTTTTGAATAAGCATTGGGTCTCTCATAACAATATCATGAAATGCTGGTTTTGGTATTCGAAGGACTCGTGCACTTGATGAAGTAGATGCGTTGTAACCATATACTTCTTCTGCCCATACGTTTGACTCTCCAATAATATTACCAGGTCCAACGATATATAAATGGCGTTCAGACCCATTAGGCGATAACAAATAAATTCGAATTCGCCCTTCAAGGACGAGATACACAAAAGGATGTTTCTCATCTTGTTGAAATAATACGTTTTCACGCAAAAATGAAAGTTCTTTACCTATTTCAAGAAAAGGAATTGCTGCCCATTCACCTTGTTCAAACCATAAGGACTGTTGATTCATATGTCACCTCATATTAATTAAATACCAAAAATGAAAACGCTACCAAATTTACGGAAGGATGATTTAAAATGATAAACCCATTTATAGAAAAACGTTCTCTTTTTCCGACCTTATCTGAAACAATTCATTTATCAAGTTGTTCCCAAAGTGCAATCTCATCACCGGTGAAGGCAAGTATTCAATCTTACCTAACAAGCTGGACCGAAAAAGGTATGGACTGGGAAGGATGGATGGACAAAGTCTATGAAGCAAAAGTTGCTTTTGCTACTTTAATAAATGCTTCTCCAGATGAGATTGCGGTGCTATCTAGTGTATCGGATGCCGCTTCTTCATTTGCAGCCTCGTTAGATTTTACTGGAAATCGAAATAAAGTTGTTACTACGGATATTGATTTTCCTTGCATTGGTCATGTTTGGTTATCACAAGTTCCACGCGGCGCAAACGTCACGTTTTTAAAAGAAAACAGTCATCAAATTCAAATCGACCAATATGAAGAAGCAGTGGATTCAAACACACTTGTAACTTCTGTTCCACATGTGTCTTATTATAATGGCTTTATTCAGGATATCAAAGCTATATCAAACATTACCAAAGCGAATGGATCACTACTATTTGTCGATGCCTATCAATCTGCCGGTAGTGTTCCAATCGATGTTAAGGAAATGGGAGTCGATGCACTCGCAACAGGTGCACAAAAGTTTTTACTTGGTATACCTGGGATTAGCTTTTTATATGTTAGAAAAGAATTAGCAGAGACTCTACAGCCCCCAACGACTGGTTGGTTTAGTCGAGTAAATCCATTTGCATTTGATCAGCATCTTCTTGATTATGCAGAAGGGACAAGGAGATTTGATACTGGAACTCCTATGATGATCAACGCTTATGCAGCTGAAGCAGGTATTTCTTTATTAAATCAAATTGGTGTTCCTGCCATTCAGGAGTATCTATCTCACTTATCAACTGTTGCAATTGAAACCGCGCATTCACTCGGATTGAGCGTTGTTAGCCCAACAGATTTAACCATAAAAGGAAGTAACACTGCCATTCGAGTAGAACAAGCTACGGCCGTTGAACGCTACTTAAAAACGAAAAAAATAATTGTTTCTGCTCGAAATGACGTCTTACGTGTAGCTCCTCATTTTTACAATACAGAAGACGAAGTTGTACGTGCGATTGAGGAAATTGCTTATGCAATTATTAAAATCTAACAAAAAATTGTATTTCCAAAAAGTAATTATGGTAATTGTCGGAACAATCTTGGTCGCACTTACCTATTACTTTTTCCAAGTACCAAACGGAATTTTGGCTCCTGGACTAGGTGGTATTTGTATGATGCTAGTTAAATTAATACCTATTCCACTAGGGCTCCTATATTTTCTATTAAATATTCCACTATTTTTAATTGGATACCGAGCAGTCGGTGTACCATTTGCACTGTTAAGTTTACTCGGTATGTTTAGTTTATCACTCTTCTTAACGTTATTTGCCTCAATACCAGGACCGCACCTACCTTTAATAGGGTGCCTCCTTAGTGGTATTTTGTCAGGAGTCGGGATTGGGATCGTGATATTAGCAGGTGGTACAACTGGAGGGCTTGATATAGCAAGTGTAGTAATCAATAGAAAATTCTCGAATTTTTCTATTGGTAAAACGATGATGGCTATAAACGGAATTGTCCTTTTGTGTTCTTTAATCGGAGAAGGATTACAGCGAACTTTCCTTACGTTTTTTAGTATGCTGATTGCCGGGAAAAGTGTTGATTGGACGTTATCTTATCGTAAACAATTCAAGAAAGGTGGCGAAACAGTATGAAGGAAAATAAAACAGTAATTGAACGAGAAGGAGGACTAAGTCGTTCACTTACGAGTAAACAGCTGACCATGATTGGAATTGGTGGAGCAATTGGCACCGGTTTATTTATGGGAAGTGGTATTGCAATCGGATACGCTGGACCTGGGGTTATTCTAAGTTATATTATTGCTGCATTTATAGCAGTCATTATGATGTTTAGTTTATCTGAAATGGCTGTTGTGCATCCAACTGCCGGGTCATTCGGTACTTATGCAGAGATGTATTTAAACCCTTGGGCAGGTTTCCTAATCCGCTATACGTATTGGGCGGCACAAGTAATCGCAATTGGTGGAGAAGCTGTCGCAGTTGGACTATATATGCAGTATTGGTTTCCTAGTATTCCTGTTTGGTTATGGACACTTGGTTTTGGTATAGCTTTAGTTCTTGTGAACAGTAGGTCTGTTGCTAACTTTGGCCAAATCGAGTATTGGTTTGCAATGATTAAAGTCGTGGCTATTGTACTGTTCATAGTTTTTGGTGTTTCGCTCCTATTCGGAATTGGGCATTCGCATTCTGTAGGATTTCATCATTATACCGATCAGCACGGATTCCTACCTAATGGATTTAAAGGAGTTTGGATGGCAGTGCTTATGGCAATCTTTAGTTTTTATGGTGTAGAGATTGTCGCAGTTACAGCTGGGGAATCTAAAGATCCAAAAAAAGCAATTCCTAAAGCAATGAAGAGCATGGTTCTACGTTTGTTTTTATTCTATATTCTATCGTTAGGAATCATCGTTGCCGTTATACCTTGGATGCAAGCAGGTGCCCATGAAGTATCAGGGTCACCGTTTGTCAAAGTCTTCGAGAGTTCAGGTGTGAGATATGCGGCTGGCATTATGAATTTTGTTATCTTAACAGCTGCACTATCTAGTATGAATACTAATTTATACTTAACATCACGTATGTTATTCTCCTTATCTCGTGGAGATTATGCCCCAAAATCATTCGGTCAATTATCAAAAAATGGTACGCCTGTAACGGCAATTTTCATTTCAAGTGCAGGAGTATTAATCGCAACTGTATTGTCTATGTACTACCCAGATACATTTAATAAATTATTTGGTATCTCAATCTTTGGTGGAATTTTAGTATGGCTTATGATTTTAATTAGTCATCTTCGCTTTAGAAAAACCGTTCACCTTCATTATAAAGAGCCATTACCAGTTAAAGCACCGCTCTTTCCATTTCTTCAATGGATCGGAATACTTCTTCTTAGTGGTATATTAATTACAATGGCATTTTCACCAGATTGGAATTCAGCTTGGAAAATTGGTGTACCGTGGGTCATTTTAG
The DNA here is from genome assembly GCF_042721555.1 of Gottfriedia sp. NPDC058432. Taxonomy (NCBI): domain Bacteria; kingdom Bacillati; phylum Bacillota; class Bacilli; order Caryophanales; family Bacillaceae; genus Gottfriedia; species Gottfriedia sp. NPDC058432. The sequence continues at coordinate 245,675 of NZ_JBHXLC010000004.1, read as the reverse complement.
TAACAATTGGCTATTGGATCCAGAAAAATCGCAAATCGATTTCACATAAACATAATACAAATAATAAATCAGCGCTTTAATTATTAAGTTCAAACTAGACTAGATTATTAGATAAATTCACTAATGTTCTTTAAACTAATTTTAATGATTTTCGCTTGAGTCAAGATTCTCAAATCCAAATAAAGAGACAGATTTAAAATAGGTAATCGCCTTTTATATCTGTCTCTTTTTTATTCCATCATTTATTGATTTATCGATTTTTCAACCTCTACGGTTTTAATAGACTCAGCTTTCGGTAGGGTATACATTAGCTCGGTTTTCGTTGCATAGTATGGCTGACTTGAAAATTTCCTTAATAAGGATCAACATAAATGCTGTCATCTCTACTACAGAACCAAGCTCAGAAGTAAAATTCGCTAAAAATAAAGGAAAAGTTCTTGTTTTTAAATTACATACAAAACTTTCAGATAGATTTTTCCGGACTTTTGTCGAAGTTCCCGCAACTTCCCGTATAATCACTGCCATCATATACCAAAATAATTGTAATTAGTTATTATAAATGGGGTGCGGGTATTGAAGGTGTTTTGGGTATTCCTATGTTTATTTATACTAGAGATGTGCTTATTGGAAGGGATTGATTTATATAATGGTGATCAATTTCCTCATCTACTAACGAATATAAAACTTAGCAAAACAGAGCTAGTAGGTGAAGATTATGTATTAATTTTCTTTTTTACTGTACCATTCGGCGTTGCCAAAATCGTCCTATCGTATATGAAAAAACTAAAAAAGAAACGAAATCAAGAACAAAACCAAAATACTTCTAATTAAAACAAAAGAGAATGCAGTTAGAGTTTCTATTCTGCATTCTCTTTTGTTTTTGCTTTTTTTTGGATGATTGCAATGACCAACAGAACAGTAGGAATAATGATTTGTAAAGGTATGTGTAAATAGTAAGGCACAATGTCGAACCCTTCTTTATAGTGTTCTAAATAATCAGGTGCCATCCATACGGAACAAATTAATATGATTACTGCAATTGGATAAGTAAGTGTATCAGATTTTTTCACTTTAAATAAATCTGCCGCTCCAATGATCGCACAAAAGAAAAAAACCGTAATCTTAATAAATCCTCCTATAGCGAGAATAATGACAAAGACTGAATCGAGTCTTTGAATAAAATCAGCAATATTGATATAACTAATTGCTGTTAATATGGGATAGGTAGCTCTCACCAGCGTGTTTGCTCCTAATACGCAAATATTAAGCATTGTTACTAACGTTAAAACCAGACCTGCAAAGATTAATCCAGGAATGCCGACTTTCCATGCATAATCTGGTTTCTTTAAATAAGGCATAACCATTGTAAATACAACCATTTCACCAAATGGAAATGTAACGGTCAAAGGGTAAGCCTCTTTTATAACTCTTTTCCACCCGGTCTCTAGTACGGGTCTTAAATTATCAGTTTTTACTAAACCAGCAATTACTTCAAAACCAATAATTGATACCGTTATGAAGATGATTACGAAAAACAGAAACTCACATAATCTACCGTATACTTCAAAGCCTTTAAAGATTGCATACATACATAAAAACATAAATAAAATACCGATTGAAATAAGTGAGGATGCATTGTAAAGTGTAATCACTAGTAATTCTTCAAAGTCTCTAAGAACTCGTGCTCCAATATAAATAAAATAGAGAATATAAACCATTGCTAGTATTTTGCCTACAAACTTCCCTAAAATAGATTGAACATATCTAGTAAATGGTAATTCAGGATACAATTCAAATAATTTAATGTAAACACAAAATAGTAAGCAGCCAGTAACCAAAGCTAGTAAAACACTAATCCAAGCATCCTGCATTGCTCCAGATGCAAGCCCTACTAATGTAGCGCTCCCCATTTCAAATAAGAATATAATACTAAAGAATTGGTAGGCACCAATTGATAATTTTCGATTCATTAGCGTTCCCTTCTTTTCTAAAATGGATAAGCTTTTTTTCTCATACCTACATTATTTATTTGAACATCAACATCAATTTTCACTTTAGCTTTTTGAAATTGGTCATTCCAATTTTTCTCATACTTTTTAAAAACCTTTGGATCTGATAAATGTAGTTTATCGCCAAACCCAAAAATATCTGCACCATATCCTTGTGCTTTTTTAATTCCTTCCTCTAGGGTTTGCTTTACCGCTTTCTCACTTAATAATTCATATTTTTTTAGTGTTTTCGCTTGATCAAAATTGTCATTACAAAGTACTTCATCAATAATGGCGATCGCTTTTACCTTTATGTTAATTATTGGTGTTTTACCTTTCATTTTAATCTTCGTATCGGTTTTCACACGTGTAAGCTCCATCGAATCAAATTCTGTTTTGCTGCATTTTATTTGTATATTTGATTCTTTTATTGCATTATCAACTATTTGTACCGATTTTGCCGGTGGGCCATCTAACCAGCCTACTAGCCTTCCTTTTTTAATAACCCCTAATCCTTCAATCTTGTTATAGGATGATTTCACACTTGAAAAATTATCAAGTGTTTCAGAAGTCTTGGTTTCATTTTCTAAAATGGCACCATTAACGACTGGTTCTCTACCACTACTTGAAAGAGCTGATATTACTTGGCGCATTTGTATTTCTTGATTTTCCCCTAAAAGAGATGACGTATTTTTAATTTTTCCTATGATTGACTTAGCCGGTAATTTATCAAGTGCTGGCAAGTTATTCATTACATGATAAACACTGTCGTTCCTTGCAATAACAACTGGAATATTAACACGTATTTTGGAATCCCGCTCAAACACATCAAATATATAGTTCAACGTTTTTTCCTTTGCTAATTTTTCACCAATAACAACAAGTGCTACATGAGAGTATATATTTGAACGAGAAACACTTTTTGTAATATTTCGCGCCGCTTCTGAAATCGTTCTACCTTTTTGCTCTAGGGAAATAACTGGTGTACCTATTGAACCAGTAACACTGGCAATTGCACTCGGATTAATGATTTGAAGAACCATATTGTATTGATTATCTTTAGGTAAATAATCGACACCCATAGCTACCACGATCGATACACTATTTAATTCTTTATAATTAGAACAACTCACCAAAAGTAAACTTGTAATTAGAATTAAGATCATACATTTTCTCTTCATACTTATTCTCCAGTACTTTGTTCTTTAACGGTTTTTGTGTTTCCTTGACTAGGTGCAACTAAAATAGTATCTTTTTGACTTTTTATACGGAATGGAGCAAATGGTGCAAAATATGGCTCTCCAAAAGATCGTAGGCTACACATATGTAATAATATAATTAAACCGCCAATCAACATTCCAAATAAACCAATATAAGCTGCTGCCAATAATAATATAAACCGAAGAATCCTAGCGGCTGTTGACATATTATAATAAGGGATCGTAAAGCTAGCAATCGCAGTAATTGATACGATGATTACCATTGACGCAGATACAAATCCTGCTTGTACAGCTGCTTGCCCCAAGATTAAGGCTCCAACAATTGAAAGCGCCTGCCCAACCGCTCTTGGCATTCGAATTCCGGCTTCCCGTAATACTTCAAAAATTAGTTCCATTCCAAGGGCTTCAACAATCGCTGGCAAAGGCACTCCTTCACGTTGAGCAGCTAAGCTTACTAATAAAACGGTTGGAACTACAGCCTGATGAAATGAAGTAATTGCAATGAAAATTCCAGGTGCAAATAAGGCGGTCCAAAACGACATATAACGTAGCAATCTTAAAAAAGTTCCAATATATGAGCTTTGATAATAATCCTCTGGAGATTGAAAAAACTGCGTAAATGTAGCTGGTAAAATTAAGACAAATGGTGTACCAGCTACAAAAATTGCAACACGTCCTTCCAGTAAATTACCTACTACAGCATCAGGTCTCTCTGAATTAATCATTGTAGGAAATATGGTCTTTTGGTCGTTTTGAATATAATTTTCAATATAGCTGGATTCTAAGATTTCATCTGCATTAATAGCCTCTAAACGATGTTTTACTTCCCTTAATAACTCTTCATCTACAACTCCTTTTATATACATTATTTCTACATCAGTTCTCGTTACTTCGCCTATTTTCATTGACTCAATCCGCAACGCTGGGTGTTGAATTCTATTACGAATTAGAGAAGTATTTGTACGTAAGCTTTCTGTGAAGCTATCCTTTGGTCCTCTGATTACAGTTTGCGTTGAAGGCTCTGAAATACTTCTAGATTGCACCATTTTTGTACATGCAACTAAGAAGTTACTGTCATGATCTAAAAGAACAACGGTGTCTCCAATGAGTAATGCTGATAGGAGATTTGTATAGCTTGATTGTGATTTTAAACTTGAAACGGCGATTACGCTTTTTAAGCCATTCTCTAAATCCGTTAATGACAGCGTTGTTTCTTTTTCTGCATTAATTTTAACGATTTTATTTATGATTCCATCATTCACTAGTTTCTCGTTTGAAATTCCGTCAATATGAATGACTGCAAAAGAATACTGCATACCTTCCCCAAGTGTTTCATGACGAATCACAAGGTCAGAGCTATCTCCAAAATCATCTTTTATTCTTTTTATATTCTCTAAAATGTCCTTACTTAAAGAACGAGATATATTATTTTGAAATGGAATTTTTTTATTTGTAGCTGCACTATTGGTTTCTTTGTAGTTAAACATTTTTTTCCACCGCCCCATAATCATGGCTTATTATTCTTATACTTTTTCCAAAATATTTCATTTAATGTATTGTTTTCTAAGTGGTTTATTTTGCACACAAAAAAAGGCTGTCTCATAGAGACATCCCATTTCACTTATATTATAAGAATCGTTTATTTGCCCCTATATGGTACCCGATCTTCGCGGCGGCGTTTCTTATCCTCACAACTTAGAGTCGAAATCCTACGGAAGAGTCACAGAATTTTCGTTCATACGAGTCTAATTATTTATTAATAAGCTGTGGGATTGGATTCACTGGCTTTCGACCGATTGAGTAATAGTGGATGTTCTTCTTTTGCATTTTAGTTAATTCAAAACAATTACGTCCATCAATTACTAACGGAACCTTCATTAGCTCCTCATACAATTGGAGATCAGTTTCTACGATTTCTCTCCATTCAGTCAAAATAAATGTGGCCTCTCTCTTATGAATAGCATCCTTCACATTAACTGAATAATTGATGGAATCTCCAAATACTTTTCTTAATTCAGGTAAGGCATATGGATCATATACTGTAATATTAGTACCTTCTCTTATGAACTGATTAATTAAATCAATAGATGGTGCATGTCGAATATCATTTGTATTTGGTTTAAAGCTTGCTCCTAGAATTGCAATTTCTTTATTATTTAAATTTCCAAAAAGGGATTTTGCTAATTCTAATAGTTTTATTTTCTGTTGATTATTAATTGTAATAACGGATTTTAATAGTTTTAAGTCTACCCCTACTAACTCAGCTTCTTTTACTAAAGCAGTCGTATCTTTTGGGAAACAAGACCCTCCAAATCCAATACCGGCTTTTAAAAACTTTGAACCGATTCTATGGTCTAGCCCAATACCATGAGCAACATGATCAACATCAGCATTTAATTTTTCACAGATCATGGCAATTTCGTTAATAAAACTTATTTTAGTAGCTAAAAAAGCATTAGATGCATACTTAATCAATTCCGCACTTCTTGCATCTGTTGTATAAATAGGCGTATTAAATGGTTTATATAATTCCTTTATTAAGTCCGTTGCATTTTGACTTTCGGAACCAATGACAATTCGATCGCCATTAAATAAATCGTATAGCGCAGAACCTTCCCTTAAAAATTCAGGATTGGATACTATTTCAATCGTTAAATGCGGAGGGGCATTTTCCAACATGATCTTCTTAACTGCCTCATTCGTTCCAACTGGAACAGTACTTTTAATGACAATTATTAGATTTTTTTTAGCATGAATTGCGATCTCTTTCGCAACAGCTTTCAAATATTGCAAATTGGCTGTTCCATCTGGAAGTTCTGGTGTGCCGACCGCAATGAATATGATATCTGCCTGGCTATATGCTGCTTTGAAGTTTGTTGTAAACTCAATTTTGTTAAGGAAACTATTTTCTAATAAGGATTCTTTCAAACCCGGTTCAAAAATAGGGCAAATTCCTTTTTGTAGTAATTCAATTTTTTCAGCATCAATGTCAACACATGTTACATTGTAACCAACTGTAGCAAATGAAACTCCTGTAGTAAGACCAACATATCCCGTACCAGCAACAACTATATGTGTCATGGTTCATCCCCATCCTATACAATTAATCAGTAAAGATAAAAAACTCTTTCTCAATGCTTAAAGTGAAGAATAATTTAAGTTTTAAAATTTACTATTTAATTGCAAATTCAGTTTTGATTTCTATAGGTCTACTTTTAAGTAATAATAAAATCTCTACTTTCTTGAAGTTCGATCATCATTTGCACCGGTTAAATTAAAACTCTACCCATCAATCCTTTTCCGATTTTTTTAAGATTAAATCTGAAATTAAGCTAGAAGAGCTATTTCACATAATTTTTAAATTGGCAGAGTTTTAAGTATTAAATCATATGTACCGGTTACCTAGATCATCCTCGTTTTACAATTACTTAATTTAAACTTTAAATGAAGCCTTTTAAACTTTGATACTTTCCTTTTCTGTATTCAGACTTTGACTACCTTCTTGTTCATCTTAACTTTACAAAACCTAAACACTTTTCTAACAAAGATAACTGCTACTAATAAATTCCAAACAAAAAAATCCCAAGCTCTATGCTTGAGATTTCAGTGTGTAGTCAAGCTACAAAGCTTGAGATTTTTATTTTAGATAGCGACTTGGAATCTTATCAATGTTTTCTAACATAATTCCAGTACCTTCTGCAACACATTGCATAGGATCTTCAGCAATGAAAACAGGTACTTTTAATTCTTCAGCAAGTAAAATATCTATTCCATGAAGTAATGCTCCGCCACCAGTTAGAATAACTCCACGATCAATAATATCAGCTGATAATTCAGGTGGTGTACGTTCTAATACTGTTTTTGCAGCTTGTACGATTAAGTAAACTGGTTCACTTAATGCTCTTTGAATTTCATCAGATTGTACAGTAATTGTACGAGGTAATCCAGTTACCATATCACGGCCACGGATATCGATTGATTCATTTCTTGCACCAGGGAAAACAGTACCTACTTCAATTTTAATTTGCTCTGCAGTACGCTCTCCAATTAGCAGTTTGTATTCACGCTTGATATAGTTTAGAATCTCCATATCAAACTTGTCCCCTGCCATTTTAATTGAAGAGGCGGTGACGATATCTCCCATCGATAAAACAGCGACATCGGTTGTCCCACCGCCAATATCAATTACCATGTTACCACTTGGTTGGAATATATCCATTCCAGCACCGATTGCAGCAACCTTTGGCTCTTCTTCAAGATAAACTTGTTTACCGCCGCTCTTTTCAGCAGCTTCACGAATTGCTTTTTGTTCAACAGATGTGATGTTTGTTGGACAACAAATCAAAATACGCGGCTTTGACATGAATCCCTTTACATCTAATTTATTTATAAAATGACGTAGCATTGCCTCAGTAATATCAAAGTCAGCAATTACACCGTCCTTAAGTGGACGAATTGCTACGATATTACCAGGTGTACGACCTACCATGCGGCTTGCTTCTTCCCCTACTGCTAATACTTTACCGCTACTACGCTCTATTGCAACTACAGAAGGTTCGTTTAATACGATTCCCTTACCTTTAACATGTATTAAGACATTGGCTGTACCAAGATCTATTCCGATATCCTTAGAAAACATTCCTTTTGGCTCCTCCTTATTCACTATACTCATGAGCAGTTCCCCGAATACGTTCCATACCAAAATATAATTTTACCATAAAGAACTACTTTTAGTAATTAATATTTGTGAACAGGAGGTTAAATATTTTTAATTTTGTTTTCAAGGCTCAGAAACCCTATTTAGTTACTTTCTCAACGTCTTCTTTTTGATACTTTTGTTTTGTAGCCTCTCCACCGCGTAAGTGACGAATTGATTTGTGATAATCCAAAATTTCTTTTACTTCATTTGCCAAATCTGGATTGATTTCCGGTAAGCGTTCTGTTAAGTCTTTGTGTACTGTACTTTTTGACACGCCAAACTCCTTAGCAATTACGCGTACTGTTTTCTTCGTCTCCACGATATATTTCCCAATCTTGATCGTTCTCTCTTTGATGTAATCGTGCACACTACTCTCCTCCTCTAAATGGATGTGAGAAGCGTGAAATGAGACTCGTTTTGACTGACTAAGCTGCTCTTTTTCCTGCTCTGACTGACCTGCTGAGGTACATTTATTTTGACTAGGTAGAAAATCCACGATTCCTCACCTCAAACACCTCTTTGATGGGTTTATAACATTGTATTAGCAAAGGTGTCTAACTATGCACAATTATCAGAAAAAAACAAGTGCCCAACACATATGTGGTATGATTCCCACGTGTTAGGCACTTTGTGAATTGCTTAATTATTATTGTTGAATTTTATTTCCACCTGAATCAGTATTAGAAGAACCTTCTTCTTTGTCATCTGATACATTACCAGAAGTATTCATTGTATTAGAATCTTTTGTTTCGCTTTTTGTATTTTCAGAACTAATAATCGATGAAACATCTTGTCCTTGGTATTTCTCTGGATTAATTGCTACACCATCTTTACGTAATTCATAATGAACATGAATGCCATTTTCTTTACCAATTAAACCTGTTCCAGCTACACCAAGAACTTGTCCTTGTGAAACTTTTGTTCCTGGTTCAACACTTACAGATTTTAAGCTTTGGTAATATGAAACTAATCCGTTACCACTTTCTACTACAACTACATATCCTAGCTCAGCATCTTTTTGAGCCTTTGTAACAGTACCACTAAGAGCTGCTGTTACATCAAATTCTTTTCCACTTTTATCAACTAAATCCATACCAGTGTTGATCGTGAAAGTATTATTATCCATTTGAATTAATGATGCTTGTTGCTCATCTTTTGAAGCAGTGTCATCATAGTAATGACTTTTAACTTGAACTGTTGCATCCTTTGAAACTGGGTAAGTTAATTTTTCTTCTGGCTTTGAAGCTGGAATTGCTTCAGGCTCTCTCGTATCAACTGTAGTTCCAGTTTTTGTTGGAGTTGGAGCATTACTGTATTGATACCATAACGCACCTGTCAAAATTACTGCCGCACTCACTAAATAAATTGCTGGTACTACCCAACGCTTTCTTAACATTTTAATAACCTTTTGAGAAGTTTTTTTGTTTTGTTCCTCTCTCATCCTTATCACCTCTGCAATCATTGTCAACAGATTTCTGGAATTATATACGCAATTTAGAAAATTTTAGTTCGACAAAATTCTTATTTTTCCACACAATTTCAAACTAATTCACATTAATCCACAAAATACTAGAAAAATATTAACAAATGAAAGCGATTTATCCACAATTCCACAGAGTTTATACACAATATTTGTGGATAAGTTAATAAGTCTCATTATGAAGTTTATAAAATATTTTTCTTGCATTTTTCTTTTTAACAAAATATAATCACACTACAAGCTTGTACGATGTAATAAAAACTTAAACTTAAAAAATTATTTCAGTCATTATATATTTTTTGCGATGATGAAGAAGAGTAGATTATATGAAAGTTTCAGAGAGCTGACGGTTGGTGCAAGTCAGTACGGACATATTTTTGAATGGGCTTCTGAGCACCCAAACCGAACCATTTATTTATGCAGTAGGCTTTGGCGGACGTCTCACCGATAAAAGAGACAGGTATTCAAACTAGTGTTTCGATACTGCTTTTTGTCACAAGGTAGTTCAATTCATTTGTTTTGATACTGCAAAGTGAGTCTAAACGGTTTTAGGCTAATTAAGGTGGCACCACGGGAGTCCTCGTCCTTTTTATAAGGCGGGGACTCTTTTTTTGTACCCAAAAATAAGGAGAGAAAAAATAAAATGATATTTACTAAGAAAAAATTCGTATCAATTACTTTATTACTCACATTGGCACTAGCAGGCTGTGGACAACAATCAAATCAGACAGCTTCGAAGTCAAACGATCACACGCTACATTTAATGGATACTTCAGATATTGTAAGTCTTGATAGTTCACTAGCTTTAGATGGACCATCATTAAACGCACTTAATAGTGTAATGGAAGGTCTTTATATGCCAAATGAAAAAGGAGAATACGTTCCTGCGGCTGCTTTATCACATAAAGTTAGTACGGATGGTAAGGTTTATACATTTACTTTAAGAGATGCTAAATATTCAAATGGAGACCCAGTAACGGCAAAAGACTTTGTTTTTGCAATGAAACGAGCAGTTGATCCAAATACTAAAGCTCAGTTTGCATACGATTTATATGATATTGAGAATGCAAAAGAAATTAACCAAGGAAAGTTATCTGTGGATAAACTCGGGGTAACTGCACTAGACGATAAAACATTACAAATTAAACTTGAACGCCCTATTCCATATTTCATTCAACTAACTAGTTTACCAATGTTCTTCCCGTTAAATGAAAAATTCGTTAAGGAGCAAGGTAGCAAATATGGTTTAGAAGCAAATACAACTTTATATAATGGTCCTTACGTTGTAAGTAAATGGAATCATGAAGCTGGATTTACAATGACAAAAAATCCACAATACTATGATAAAAAGAATGTCCAAGTAAATAAAATTGACGTTAAAATCATGAAAGAAACAACAACTGCAGTTAATCTCTATGAAACTGGCGAACTTGACCAAGCAATTATTGATTCTAATGTTATCGATCGTTATAAAGGGAATAAAGAATTAAACAAATTAGCTATGCCAATTGTCTCTTACATCAGCTTTAATCAAAAAAATCCACTTTTAGCAAATCTAAAAGTGCGTAAGGCAATCGCAAACGGCTTTAATAAAGAGGACATTAGTACAACACTATTAAACGATGGTTCGATTCCTACTGATCGAATTATTCCTAAAGGTTTAGTAAAAAACACTAAAGGTGTGGACTTTGTTAGCTCAACATCTCATCCTTCTACAGTAAGTTTAGAAAAGGCTAAATCACTTTTTAAAGAAGCTTTAACTGAGAGTGGTAAATCAAATGCGACAATTTCACTACTAGTAAGTGATAATAATACATCGCGTAAAATCGGTGAATATTTAAAATCACAATTAGAAACAAATTTAAAAGGTCTAACAGTTAATATTGTCGTACAACCAGCACAACAAAAATTCGAATTACGCCAGCAAGGAAACTATGATCTCTCTCTAGATACATGGGGTGCAGATTATCCAGATCCAACGACTTATTTAGAGCTATTTACATCTAAATCAGCTTTAAATGTATTAAATTATAAAAACGCTCAATATGACGAATTTGTACAAAAGGCAAACACAATCAGCTTACAAAACGAATCAGAACGTACTCAGCTCCTTCATAATGCTGAAGACCTTTTACTAGATGATGCTGCGATTGCTCCCGTTTACCAAGCTGGATATGTGTACTTACAAAAATCAAATGTAAAAAACATAAAAGTACGTCCATTTGTTGGATACTTTTATTATAAATATGCTCAAAAGCAATAAGAGTCGAGAAAAGAAGTAAAATTGTAGAGTAATCTTAAGGAACGTAAGAAACTGACTTTCTTAACTGAATTTGAACCTGAGTGATTTAAATTACGCTAGAATCTCTGTAATTAAGCTCCTTGGCTTCCCAAAATAAATAACTCTATTAATCAAAAAACACTCTAAACGGACGAATCCTAGTTCGTTTTAGAGTGTTTTTTTAAGTTACTTTCTTCTTTTCATAAAAAAAAACGATCTAAGCGATTATACAAAAAAACAGACCTCTAAGTGGTCTGCCTTTTGTCTTTCCGAATGAAAATTTCTTAAAGCTTCTTCAATACATCATAATCCTTCTTACTAAGCTTCTTTATGTCGATACCCTTATAATAATACTTAACGATCTCATCGTATGTTTTTCCTTGCTTAGCAAGCTCATTTGCTCCGTATTGACTCATACCTACTCCATGGCCAAAACCTTTTGTTGTAATGATGATTTCATTACCTGTACGCTCCCACGAAAAATCTGTTGAACGCAGGTTTAGTTTCTCTCTGATTTCTTTGCCTGAGAGAGTTTTTTTACCAAACGCCACTTGTTCTACACGTTTACCTTGTGTTCTCGACGTGACTTTCCCTATGTCTGCCTTATTAATTTTTACATTAAGTTTCTTTTCGAAATCACTTATTGTAAATGATTTTTTAGATATATAGTTTGGAGCAACGGAATCCCAAGGACTCGGTACACTCTTCAAATATGGTACACTATTTTTCCAATATTCTTCGGAGTTTTCAGTGTATCCATTGCTTGTGGAGAAGAATGAAGCAGTTATAGGTTGTCCATTGTATGTTAATATTTGTCCTTCAGTGGCTTTTACAGCTTTTTCAATTTTGGCTATACTTTTATCGTATTCAGCGCCATATCTTTTCTTGAGGTCGTCGCGATCCTGAAAGACTTGAAAATTAACTGAATCATCGACAATTCCACCTTCTTGAAGTGGTTTTCCTTCTTTCAATCGTTTGATGATAAATGTTCTTGCACTTAAACTTTGTGCTTTTAGTGCTTCTGTTTCAAATTTTGCTGGCATTTCTGATGCGACTACTCCTAATACGTATTCCTCAATTGGTAGCTTTTCAACTTTTTGTGTTTTTGTTCTAAAGACTTCAATACTTAGATTGTCATTTTTGTTCGCTGCTGCGACTTGGTTTGCTTTTTTCTGTAGCTGATCAACCAATCTACCATCTGTATGGCTATGAAATGGTAGAACAAGCAATGTAGGGATAATAATAACGACTGAGCAAGTAGTTAATCCTGCAGTGATTAATGTTTTAAATGACTTCATATTTTCCTCCTATCCATTTCAAAACAACTTTAAATGACAATTTTCAACTAATTGCCCTTTCTAAAGATAATTTATGTATATGGACAAGCATTTAGAACAAATATAGATTGATTTCAAATTAGTTTCTTTTAACAAATAGTATTATTTTTTTATTATTTTTAGAATATTTTATAAGGTTTCTGTCTATAACTGATAGTAGAAAGTTGCATGAAAATGCAAAAATGCCCGACTCTATGTGGGGTAACACAAAGTGCCAGGCATTAGAATTAGTTTTTAGTTTACGCTTGTAAATCTTTTAGTGTTTCTTCCTCTACAGCTGTGCTTGGTTCGTTTACACGTTCAATGTCCGCTCCAAGTGCAGCAAGCTTTTCATGGAAATTTACATAACCACGATCTAAATGTTTTAATTCAGTAACACGAGTATATCCATCAACAACTAGACCAGCAAGAATAAGTGATGCAGCAGCACGTAAATCCGTAGCAGCTACTTCTGCTCCTTGAAGATCATTTGGTCCATGAATAATAGTTGATCGACCTTCAATTTTAATATTTGCATTCATGCGACGGAATTCTTCCACGTGCATAAAACGATTTTCGAAGACTGTTTCAGTAATCATGCCTGTTCCATTAGCTTTTAATAGAAGTGCCATCATTTGTGATTGCATATCTGTTGGGAAGCCTGGGTGAGGCATTGTTTTGATGTCTACAGGTTTTAAATTGTCTGTACCAATTACACGAAGTCCTTCTTCCTCTTCGATAATTGTTACGCCCATTTCACGCATTTTCGCTACAACTGAGCTTAAGTGCTCTGGAACTGCATTTTCTATTAATACATTACCATTCGTAATCGCTGCTGCTACCATAAACGTTCCAGCTTCAATACGGTCAGGAATAATGTGATGAGTTGTACCAAATAATGTTGGTACACCTTCAATTCGAATAGTGCCTGTTCCAGCACCACGAACTTTACCACCCATTGCATTAATGAAGTTTGCTAAGTCAACAATTTCAGGTTCTTTCGCAGCATTTTCAAGAATTGTTGTTCCTTCTGCAAGTGCTGCTGCAGACATAATATTTTCTGTTGCTCCTACGCTTGGGAAATCTAAATAGATTTTTGCCCCTTTTAAACGACCGTTTGATTTTGCCTCTACAAAACCATTACCAACCGTAATTTGAGCTCCCATTGCTTCAAATCCTTTTAAGTGTTGTTCAATTGGTCTAGATCCAATCGCACATCCACCTGGCAACGCTACACGTGCATGACCATTTCTTGCTAAAAGTGGCCCCATTACAAGAATAGATGCTCGCATTTTACGAACATATTCAAATGGTGCTTCAACATGTAAATCCTTTGAAGCATCAACTGTTACTGTATTATTTTTGAACCCAACCTCTGTATTTAAATTACGAAGAACTTCGTTAATCGTGTAAACGTCAGATAGAGTTGGTACGTCATGAATTATATTTTTTCCTTCACTAGCTAGTAGCGCTGCAGCAAGAACTGGTAAGACAGCATTTTTTGCACCCTCTACACGAACTGTGCCTTGAAGCTGTTTCCCGCCACGGACAATGATTTTATCCAAACTTTTCCCCTCCGTGTCCTAAAATAGATCTATCAATATTCTACTGTTATAATCGGTGTGCCAATAATAATTGTCGTTGATTTATCAACATTGTTTTCACGTATTGCAATTTGTAAATTAATTTTTTTGCCATTTGCAACCAGAGCGTCATTCCACTGTTCAGTATATGCTGAAACAGAGACGAATGCCCCTTCTTTTATTTCTTCAATTTTTGTTGCTTTAAAAGTCCCCAAAAAATCATTTTTTATACCCTGCAAAACACCTTCAAGTTTACCACCCATTGTCCCCTTTATACAAGTAAAAAAAGTAGGTTCTTTACTAAAAATATTTTCCAGTGAGTTCTTAATAAGTTTATTTGTTTCTTTTTCAGCCTGCTGGTCCCATTTAGTCCCACTAAGTTCATAAATTACATAGCTACTGTTATTGCCAGTAGATGTAACAACGATTCTTTCTGTGACCAAATTATGGTTAAATGTACCAATTATTTTATTACCATTATTAGATTTCGTCCACTTAAATTTTTTAAAATCCGCTTTATATTTACCGACTATTTTGGACACCGAAGTATTCATTTTAGCTTCTCTTGCGTATAAATTCCAACTTGTAACCGAAATGTCTTTTTTATTTAATACGTCTGCAAAACGGTTCAATTGACCTATACCTGTGTCTGCCATACCGATTTTACCCCAATTATAAAATAATGCAGAAGCAAAAGTAATTGTAATTAAAAATATGTACACAGTCTTTTTCATAAATAATCCCCTCTCTTACTTCCATTTTTCACAGGTAGAGAGGGGTTTATACGATACATCGTAACATACTTTTTGACAAATTATTTCAATAAATATGTAATGTTTTTTGTATATTGTAGATAGTCTAAGAAAAAACTACTTACAGCAGAGGAAATTGTAATCGTCAATAGCACCATAAAAAGTCGAATTTGGGCGACATGACCTTTTTTCATAATACTCTCCCACTTAATTGCGGTTAAAGCCCACCAAGTTAAAATAATGAAAAATAAATGGACAATTATTGCTAATAACGCTTCTGTCCCAACTAAAGCTTCCATTTTTCACGTCCTCTTTTCGATCGATTTTTATAGAAAAACTTTCAGATTGCTGTTCTTAAGTGCATGCAATTTCAAACAGTCTGAAAACCAAATAGTATACTTTCTCTACAAATTAAAAAGTGTAGGAATCATCCTACACTTTTAATTTAAATATATTTTACGCCATAAAGAAGTCTTTCACAATGTCTAGCTTATGAAATACATCTAATGCTAAAGACGGTTTAATACCTAATAGAATTGTTATGACAGCACAAACCAATACAACGAATAGATGTGTCTTAGGAAGTACAATTTTACGCTCTTCACCACTTCTAAAGAAAATATTTTGAAGGATGCCGAAATAGTAAAAATAAGATACTACTGTAGTTAAAAGTAGAATTCCACCTAATACATAATATCCTTTAACTTGGACAAAGGCTCCCAAGAAAATATTTAACTTTCCTATAAACCCTGCCGTTAATGGAATACCCGCTAGCGATAAAACAAATATTGTCATTGTAATCGCTAAAAATGGATTCGTTTTAATTAGACCTGCAAATGATGATAATGAATCAGATCCCCTTTGTTGTTGTACATTATAGACAATTGTTAAAATACCGATTGTCATGAATGTATAAGCTAATAAATAGAACCAGATCCCCTCAAACATGAATGGTGAAATACTTACAAATGCAACTAGAACATAACCTCCGTGTGCAATCCCTGAGTATGCAAGTATGCGCTTTAGACTGTTTTGTTTTAAAGCAATTGTATTACCTATAATCATCGATAACGCAGCCAATGTTGCAACAACTGGTTGCATTACTTCGAATACAGATTTTTGTTCCTTCATCAATAATGCACCAGTGAAAATTGCTAAGAAGATGCGAAGTACGATTATAAACCCACCTGTCTTTGACACTGTTGCTAAGAATGCTGTTACAGGTGTTGGAGCACCTTCATATACATCTGGAGCCCACATATGGAACGGAACAGATGCTAGTTTAAATGATAATCCTACAAATACTAGCACAAATGCTAGGATCATTAGAAACCCATTACTGCTTGGTATTCCTTGTTGAAGTGCCAAATTCATTTCAGTAATGTTTGTTGTACCTGTTAAGCCATAAGTATAGCTTAATCCGAATAGTGTAATTGCAGTTGAAATACCGCCGTTAATTACATACTTAAGTGCTGCTTCAGAAGAGCCCTCTCTTCTCTTTTGAATTCCAACTAGAATATAAGATGAAATCGAAAGTAGCTCTAATCCAACAAATAAGGTAATTAAATCGCTACTTGAAGCCATATACATTGTTCCAATTAACGCTGTAATAAACAATGTGTAGTATTCTGAGCGTTCTGCGATTGATTTATCTCCTAGTGCAAGTAATAAAACTAAGATTGCTCCAATTAATAAAATCAGTTTAAATAAAAACCCAAACGAATCAAATTTAAACGATCCCGCTAATAGACTTATTGGTTTATGTGAGTGAAGTGTGATTAACCATACAAGCGATCCAACTACACTTAACAAGCCAATCCAACCGACTATTTTACGACTCGCATTTTTAGGTAATAAGAGTTCAAGAGTTAATAGAAGAAGCGCAGCAACTACTAGAATGATCTCAGGACCCATTGTTCCCCATTGAAATTCAGATAATGCTTTCCAAGTCATCTTCTATACACCTCTAATCCCTTGAATGATAAAATCCACTGATGACACAATCATATCATTTACGAAAGCTGGGTATACACCAAGCAGAACAATCGCAAATACTAAAATAACTGAAGCGATTGCTTCGCGTTTTGATAAATCAGTGAATGATGAAATAAATTCACTACTTTTACCGAAGCTTAATTGTAAAATCGCTCTTAAAATATAAGCTGCAGTTAAGATGATTCCTAACGTACCGACAGTTGCAATTGCTTTATGAGATTGGAAAAGGCCAACAAATGATAACCATTCCCCTACGAACCCTGATAGACCTGGTAAACCTAATGATGCCATACCGCCAAAAAGTAGTAAGCCGGCTAGTCTTGGAGTTGATTTTGAAAGACCAGAAATACGGTCAAAGCTAGTAGTATCACCTCGGTTTTCTAACATTCCAACTATTAAAAATAGAAGTGCTGCAATTAAACCGTGAGATACTGATTGTAAAATCGCTCCTTGAATTCCAGCGCTATTCATTGCTGCTAATCCAATAATAACAATTCCCATGTGGGAGAAACTTGAATATGCCAATACAGAACGTAACTCTTTTTGAATTAAAGCAATATAAGCTCCGTAAAGTAAATTAATTACACCGATAATCGCAAGAGCTACCGACATTTTTTCAAATTGCTCTGGGAAAATACCTAAAGCAAAACGAATTAAACCGTAAGTTCCAATTTTTAATAGGATACCAGCATGAATGATCACTACAGCAGGATTTGCTTGTGTATGAACATTCACCATCCATCGATGGAACGGGAATAATGGTAGTTTGATTGCAAATGCAATTAATAAACAAATTAATAGAACCATTTTTAAATGCTCTGAAATTGGACTAATTGTTTGTTGTCCAGCTGGAATGATGTTAGCTAAAACTTCATAATTTGTTGTGCCTGTGCGAGCAAATAAGACAGCAATAACAAATAATAAGAATGCAGATCCTAACCCGTTATAAATTAAGAATTGGTATCCAGCACGTTCACTATCAAAGCGTCCCCATTTACCAATTAAGAAGAACATTGGAATTAGTGTTAATTCAAAGAATAAGAAGAATAACACTAGGTTCTGAGCTGCAAATACACCGAACATACCTACTTGTAAAATAAATAATAGTTGATAGAAGCCTTTTGAACCTTTATTAATAGAGTAACCTGCTATTACAGCAATCAATGAGATAATACCAGTAAGTAAAATCATCACTAATGATAGACCGTCTACTCCAAGTTCAAACTTAACTTGAAACAATCTAGTTGATCCAGCGAAAAATTTTCCAAATGAAAACCAATCATATGAAATATTCCAATCTTTTAAACTAGAATGATTATGACCTGCTATATAAGCTAGTATAGTAACCGCAAATGATAAAACCGAAGTCAATAATGCCCAAAGCTTATAAGAATTCTTTGGAGCAAAAGAAACTAGTAATAATCCCAATAAAGGTGAGAAAACAACCCATAATAAGAAATGAGACATCATAAGTTGTACCCCCCTGTCACAACGATTGCTAATAAGATTAGCGCAAGACCAAGTAATGTAATAAATCCATAAGTTTGGACTTGGCCACTTTGAAGCCTTGAACCAATTCCACCGATAGTACTTACAATTCCTTTTACTAGAACTGCAAGCCCTTCAATGACAAAACGCTCAATTGCAAACATTACATGCCCGATTGCAAACATACCTTTTACGATTGAACCGTTATATATTTCGTCAATATAGTATTTATTAAGAAGAATTTCATAGAATAATCCATTTTCTTCTTGTTTAGTTTGTTTCACTTTTCTGCCATACATATTGTAAGCAAGCGTAATTCCAGCTAAAGAAACAAGTGTTGCTACGATCATAATCCAAACCGGCTCATGACTATGCTCAGCAATTGTAAATGGAGCTCCGTCTAATAAAAAATCATTTAAGTGACGACCAAAGAATGGTGAATTAATATAACCTGCAAAGATAGCAAGGATCCCTAATAATGACATTGGAAGAACCATTGACATCGGTGACTCGTGCGCACCTTTTGTCTTTTCTTCTCCAGTGAAAACCAAGAAAAATAATCGGAACATATAGAATGAAGTAAAGAATGCCGCAGTTAAAGCAACTACGAATAAAACGTAATTTCCGTTTTCCCAAGTTGCAGCTAAAATCTCATCTTTACTAAAGAAACCAGATAGTAATGGTACACCTGTAATAGCTAATGTACCAATTAAGAATAGTGTAGATGTCCATTTCATTTTCTGACGTAATCCACCCATTTTAAAGATGTCTTGAGTGTGTACGGCATGAATAACACTACCTGCAGCTAAGAATAACAATGCTTTAAAAAATGCATGAGTAGTTAAGTGGAAAATACTTGCTGTATAACCACCTACACCTAATGAAAGCATCATATAGCCCAATTGACTGACCGTAGAGTATGCTAGTACTCGTTTAATATCTCTTTGCACAAGACCAATACTTGCTGCAAAGATCGCAGTAAATCCTCCGACAATCGCAACTACAGTTAAAGCAGTTCCACTTGCAATAAAGATTGGATAAGTCGTTGCTACTAAGTAAACACCGGCTGCTACCATTGTTGCTGCGTGAATTAATGCTGAAACAGGTGTTGGACCTTCCATCGCATCAGGAAGCCATGTGTGAAGTGGGAACTGACCTGATTTACCCATTGCTCCTACGAAAATCAAGATCGCAATAAGAGTTAACATACCGGTACTCACATGTCCACCTTGGATTACATTGAAAATTTGATCGAAATCAAAGCTCTTTGTTTTCCAAAATAAAAGTACCATCCCGATAAATAAACCAACGTCCCCTATTCTAGTCATAATGAACGCTTTTTTAGCCGCTGCTTTTGCTTCCTCTTTATAAAAGTAGAAACCAACAAGTAAAAATGAACCTAAACCTACTAACTCCCAGAATACATAAAGTTGTAGAATGCTAGGTGAAATGACAAGTGCTAACATCGCAAATGTAAATAAGCCTAAATATGCGAAGAACACTGTAATTCGGTCATCCTCTTCCATATATGCTGTTGAATAAATATGTACTAATGTACTAACGAA
The DNA here is from genome assembly GCF_042721555.1 of Gottfriedia sp. NPDC058432. Taxonomy (NCBI): domain Bacteria; kingdom Bacillati; phylum Bacillota; class Bacilli; order Caryophanales; family Bacillaceae; genus Gottfriedia; species Gottfriedia sp. NPDC058432. Next base: position 225,308 of record NZ_JBHXLC010000004.1, on the reverse strand, counting down.
CGTAACGATTACTAGCATTAACGAATTTAGTGCATTTACTACATATCCAACGTGAATATCGATATTTCCAATTGTTAACCAAGTGTATAATTTCTGCACTGTATCCCCTTGTAGACGGTCAAATAAGACGAACAAGGAGATGATGAATGAGATTCCTGTTAAAGTTGCTCCTAAAATCCCACTACCTTTCTTTCCTCTTGTACCAGCTAATATTAGGATTAGAAAGGAAATTAGCGGAAGTACCGGAACAAGCCAAGCATACTGCATCATCAAATTCCACCTCCTATTTATCTTTTCAATGAATCAGCTTCATCAATATTGACTGTCTGACGATGACGATACCATGCAATTAAAATTGCCACGCCCACTGCAGCTTCAGCAGCTGCAACTGAAATCGTAAATAATGAAAAAATTTGTCCTGTTAACGACGGTGCTACACCAAGTTTACTAAATGCCACTAAATTAATATTTGCGGCATTTAACATTAACTCAATACAAATTAAAACGATTACTGTGTTTCGTTTTGTTAATGCACCATATAATCCGATACAAAATAAAATTAGCGCTAAAAGAAGATAAGCATTAATTGGAACTGAACTCATTCCTTCGTACCCTCCTCTTTTGAATCATCTGATTTTGCTAATATGATCGCACCTACTAAAGCAATTAGTAATAATACGGACATTACTTCAAATGGCACGATATGATTTGTAAATAATTGTAATCCGATATTCTTCGTATTATTTGTTGCTAAATCAACATCTGGTGCATCAATTGAAAGTCCATTTACACCTAAAAACATAACGACTCCAAATGCAACAATACCGATAAATGCAGCAATGTTTCTCCAATTTCTTTTTGGCTTTTCACTTTCAATATCATGTTTCGTTAACATGATTCCAAAAATCATTAAGATTGTTACTGCACCGGAATAAATAAGAATTTGAACAACAGCTACGAATTCAGCTGATAGTAGGACATAAATCCCTGCAATACTAATGAATGTTAAAACAAGTGAAAGCATCATATGCATAACTTTCGTTGAGTTTAACATCATTACGCCACCTAAAATGGCTGATAAAGAAAGAAGAAAGAAAGCAACTACAAAACCACTCATGCTTTATTCTCCTTTCGAATGTTTTGATCATTTTCATCAAGCCACTGAAGGTCTTTAAATAATTCATCACGTGAATATTCAGCAAGTTCAAAGTTATTAGTCATAATAATCGCTTCTGTTGGACAAACTTCTGTACATAAATCACATAAAATACAAATCTCGAAATTAATATCATATGTGTCGATAATTTTTCCTTTTTTCGTAGGATCAGGATGTTTTTTCCCAGTTAATGTAATACAGTCTGTTGGACAGATTGCTGAACACTGATTACAAACAATACATTTTTCTGGATAAAACTTTTGAATTCCACGAAAACGATCTGGTAACGGAATCGGCTGATTTGGATAATCATACGTCACTTTCTCGCGCGTTAAATTTTGAAGAGTATATTTTAAACCTTTTACTAACCCAATCATGACTCACACCCCTTTAGATTGGTCTATTTGTTTAGAAGAACAAGCTTTTTACTAATGCAGTTATTAAAATATTAGCTAATGAAACTGGTAACAATACTTTCCAACCGAACTCCATTAATTGGTCAGCACGTAAACGTGGGAATGTTACACGGAACCAAATTAATAAATATAAAATTACACTAAATTTTAAAGAGAACCAAACAGCTCCAGGAATAAATTCTAGACCCGCAATTGGTTTCCATCCGCCTAAAAATAGAATCGTAATTAACGAACACATTGCAAAAAAGTAAACATACTCTGAAAGCATAAAGAATGCCCAACGGAATCCTGAAAACTCTGTATGATAACCTGCTACTAGTTCTGACTCAGCTTCAGGTAAGTCAAAAGGTGTACGGTTTAATTCTGCTACGGCTGCGATTAAGAAAACGATAAAAGCAATCGGCTGAGTTACAATGAACCATACATTCCCTTGTGCATTAACAATATCATTTAAATTTAAGCTTCCAGTTAATAAAATAACACCTAATACGCTCATTACTAACGGAATTTCGTATGAAATCATCTGTGCTGCAGCACGCATACCACCAATAAGTGAGTACTTGTTATTTGAAGCCCACCCCGCTGTAACAACACCAACTGTTGTTAATCCTGAAACAGCAATATAGTAAAGTAATCCGACACCAATATCAGCAAACTGTAAGTTATCTGTAAAAGGTAGAGTTGCTAATACCATAAACGCTGGTGCAAATGCAATGATCGGTGCAAGTATAAATAATGGTTTATCTGCCGCTTTTGGAATTGTATCTTCTTTTAAAAGTAGTTTTAATACGTCAGCAACAGTTTGAAGTAAACCATAACGTCCACCAACTTGGTTAGGTCCAATACGACCTTGCATGAAACCCATTACTTTACGTTCTGATAGGATTCCAAACGTAACGAAACCTAAAACTACAAATAGAAAAATAACGCCTAAGCCTAAATAGATGAGAAAATTAATCCAAGACGGTGTACTTTGTAGAAGATTTTCTATCATTATCCGTCTACCTCCCCAAGTACAATATCAATACCACCTAAAATAGTAATTAAGTTCGCGATGTTTTCGCCTTTTAATAACTTTGGAAGAATTTGCAGGTTATAAAACGATGGTCGTCTAAATTTCAAACGATACGGCTCTTTTTTTCCATCACTTGCAATATAGCAACCGATTTCTCCACGTGGTGACTCGATTCTAACGTACCCTTCACCTTTAGGAGCTTTGATGATTTTAGGAACTTTTGCTAAAATATCACCTTCAGCAGGGAATTGTTCAACAGCTTGTTCTAAAATCTTTAATGACTCTTCAATTTCTAGCATTCTGCACATATAACGATCCCATGCATCGCCAACTGTCCCTACTGGTACATCAAAATCAAAGCGATCGTAAATAGAATAAGGAGCATCTTTTCGTAGATCATATTTAACACCAGTACAACGAAGATTTGCACCACTTAATGAAAAATTAATTGCATCTTCTTGTGAATATGCACCAATACCTTTTACACGATTAATAAAGATTTCATTACCAGAAACTAAATCGTGATATCCTTTTAATTGCTCTCTCATATAAGGAATAAATTCTTTTACTTTTTCAATCCAACCTTCAGGAGCATCCCACTTAACCCCACCTACACGCATGTAGTTAAAAGTCAACCTCGCTCCACAAAGCTCATTTAATAGATTGATAATCATTTCACGCTCACGGAAAGCATAAAGGAATGGACTCACTGCTCCAATATCTAGAAGGTTTGTACCCCACCAAACTAAGTGACTAGCAACGCGCCCTAATTCCATTGAAATAACGCGTAAATACTCCGCGCGTTCTGGAACTTTAATATCCATCATTGTTTCAACAGCATGGCAGATAACATAGTTATTGGTCATTGCTGATAGATAATCCATACGATCTGTATATGGAATAATCTGTGTATATTGAAGATTTTCAGCGATTTTCTCTGTACCACGGTGTAGATAACCGATGACAGGTGTCGCCTCTTTAATGATCTCTCCATCAATCTTTAACACAAGACGAAATACACCGTGTGTACTTGGATGCTGAGGTCCGACATTTAATAGCATTTCTTCCGTACGAATCATGGCTTATCCTACACCCCCTCGTCAAATTGAACGTAATCTTTTCTTAGTGGATAGCCAACCCAATTATCTGGCAGTAATATACGCTCTAACTTTGGATGTCCTTCAAACTGAATTCCAAGTAAGTCGTAAGTCTCACGCTCTGGCCAGTTTGCACCTTCCCAAATTGGAGTAATACTATCAACTATAGGTTGTTCACGGTCTGCTCTTACTTTTAAAGCGATTCCATGTTTACGTTTATATGAATATATGTAAGAGTAAACTTCCATGTACTCTACAAAATCAGTTCCATGTAATCCAGATAAATAAGTAAATTGTAGCTGTTCATTATTCTTTAAGAACTGTGCTACCTTAAAATAAGCATCTCTTTTAATTGTAAAAGTTGGATCATGTTTAGATAGCGTATTAATAATTGCTTCCTCAAAAACTTCCGCTCCAAACTCTTTTTCAATTAATGCCTTTACCTCATCTAATAATGGTTGGTTATGAGAAGCTTTCACTTCTTCAATTGGAGCCTCTTTACCGCCATCTGTTTTACCTTTCGCTTTTGCTGTTGCTGCTGCTTTTGCCTTCGCAACTGCAATGGCCTTCGCTTTTGCTTTTGCTTTTGCAGCTTCATCGTCCGATCCAGCAGTTGCAGTGTCTTCTCCACCTGCTGCTTTTTGTTTCGCCAATGCCGCTGCCTTTGCTTTTGCTGCCGCTACTGCTTTTGCCTTTGCTGCTGCAAGTGCTTTCGCTTTTTCATCATCTGCACCATCTGCCGGAGCTTCTCCACCCTCTGATGCTTTTTGCTTCGCTAATGCCGCTGCCTTTGCTTTTGTTGCCGCTACTGCTTTTGCCTTCGCCGCTGCTAAGGCCTTTGCCTTATCATCGTCTGAAGTCACCTCTGGCTCTTCTGCTTGAGCCTGTTCGCCCGCTTCCGCTGCTTTTTGTTTCGCAATTGCTGCTGCCTTTGCTTTTGCTGCCGCTACTGCTTTTGCCTTCGCCGCTGCTAAGGCCTTTGCTTTATCATCATCAGAAGTCGGCTCTGGCTCTTCTGCTTCAGCTTGTTCGCTAGCTTCAGCAGCTTTTTGTTTTGCGATTGCTGCCGCCTTTGCCTTCGCTGCTGCTACTGCTTTTGCTTTAGCCAGTGCAAGTGCTTTCGCTTTTTCATCTTCTGAAGCTGGTTCCTCTTGTTTAACTTCATTTTCAACAGTTGGTTCCTCAACTACAGGAACTTCTTCTTTTTGAACTTCAGTATTTTTTGCAGCTTCCTTTTCAGCCTTCAACTGTTCCATCTTACGTCGAGCTGCTTCTTTTGCCTTCTCGGCTGCTTCTTTCTTTAACTGTTCTTTTGACTTATCTTCACTCACTTATTCGTCACCTGCTTTCCAGTTTTAGCTTCGTAACGAATCTTCTCTTTCAATTTGTTAATTCCATAAATTAGTGCTGCTGGATTCGGAGGACATCCAGGGATATACACATCCACAGGAACGATCTGGTCCACTCCTTTAACAACTGCATACGAGTTAACATATGGTCCACCTGCAGTGGCACATGAGCCCATCGCAATTACCCATTTTGGTTCAGGCATTTGATCATATAAGCGTTTAACAATCGGCGCCATCTTTTTCGTAACAGTTCCAGAAACAATCATACAGTCAGATTGACGAGGAGAAGTACGGAAAAATGATCCAAATCGGTCTAAGTCATAATGAGAAGAACCTACACCCATCATTTCAATTGCACAACAAGCTAACCCGAATGTTAATGGCCATAACGAGTTACTTCTTGCCCATGCCTTCACTTCTTCCAAAGTCGTGAAAAAAATATTCTTTTGGAGTTCTTCCATTTCAGCAACAGAAATTCCATCTAACTTCATAACCATTTCAACACCTTCTTCTTCCAAGCATAAATAAGTCCAAGTAGTAGCATAAGAATAAAAATAATCATCTCTACAAAAGCAAAAAGGCCTAATTGATCATATGCAACCGCCCACGGATATAAGAAAACAGTTTCAACATCGAAAATAACGAATAATAGTGCAAAAATGTAATATCCAGCGTGGAAACGAACCTTCGCATCATGAAATGGTTCAATACCACTTTCATAGGTCGTTGCTTTTGCTTCAGTTGGTACATTCGGTCTTAAAATTTTACCTATTACCGAGAGTGCGACAACTGGAAGCGCAATTCCTATAACTAGAAACACAACTACGATCACATAATTATTTAAATAAGCATTCACGAAACTTGTCCCTCCTCTAACTACAGAGCTCTACATTATATACTTATTATAAATATAATGTATTTTTCATTAATTTTTACTATTCAGTTTTGTAATCGTATCCATTATAACAAATGTGACAAAAACGTGTCGATATTTATTGCCATTAATCTGAAAATTGAATGATATAGTTGGAAAATAATTTCCATTACTCTTTATTTATCTTATATGTATGTCGTTCTAATAAAATTCTAATATTTTGATCATTGTAATCACTAACTATAACTTTATATTAGTATAAGAGTTATCCACAAATCCACAGAAAGTTATTCACAATTCCCACAAGTTAAAATATAGTGATAATTGTCGAAAAAAAAACCAGTTCAATACATGAACTGGTTCATTTTTAAGATGCAATCGTTTCTGAAGATTGCTGCTTATTTTGATTTTTAGATTTAGATTTAGGTTGTGCAACCTTTCTGCTCTTTGTACTTCCCATAAAGAATGAAAGCACTAATGCGATACCTGATAATACAGTTGCAAAAATAAATGCATCATTGATTCCATTGATAGATGCTAATTTAGACGCCTGACTATAAAGCGTTGTAACTGCTAAAGCTCCGCCTTGGGAAGGTGTTACTCCAGCTGCAGCGGCTAACTGTGCGCCTGTTTGATGAACCCAATCCATAATGAAAGAATTCGTTGAAGTCACTTCATTTGAAAAGTCAGCCAAATGATTTGTCGTTTGAGTCGTCATAATTGTAACGAGCACCGCTGTACCGACCGAACCTGCAACTTGTCGTAGTGTATTTTGTGTTGCAGTACCGTGAGAAATCATCTTAACAGGCAACTTATTTAAACCAGCCGTCATAATTGGCATCATAATAAATGACATACCGAATGAACGTAAAGTATAGAAAAACATAATTTTTAAATATGGTGTATCAATAGACAACTTAGTGAACTCATAAGTTGTATAAGTCATAATAAGTAGACCAAAAATAGCTAAAGGACGGATACCATATTTATCAAACAATTTACCCGTAAGTGGTCCGAGCGCACCCATTATCAATGAACCAGGAAGTAATAATAATCCTGCTCTAATTGGTGTAAACCCACGAATGTTTTGTAAATAAAGAGGTAGTAAAATCATCCCCCCATATAATGCTGTTGTAACGATTAAGTTAATTAATAATGTGTAAGTAAATGAAAAAGATTTAAATACTTTTAAATTTATTAACGGTTGTTTAGCAGTTAATTCTCTCCACACAAATAAACCTAAACTGATACATGCAATTACCAAAGAAAGAACTACTTCAGTGCTACCCCAACCCTTATTACCGGCTTCACTGAATCCATATAATAAACTTCCGAATCCAAGTGACGAACTGATTACTCCCCAAATATCTAATGTTGGGAATGAACGTTTACGTGATATATGAAACCAAGCGTTAGACAAAATGATTGAAATGACACCTAACACAGCCATTCCGTAAAATAAGAAATGCCAAGAATAATCTTGAACTACATAACCAGTTATTGTAGGGCCAATAGCTGGCGCTAAAATCATTGCGATCCCCATTAATCCCATTGCTGCCCCACGTTTTTCAGGTGGGAAGATCGTCATAAAGATATTCATACCAAGTGGCATTAAAATACCAGCTCCGACAGCTTGAACTACACGACCTACCATCATAATTGGGAAGTTACCTGATAAAGCACAAATAATTGAACCAATCGTAAAAGCAATCATCGAAAAGATAAATAATTTACGATACGTAAATGTATCAACTAAATAAGCACTGACTGGAATCAAAATACCGTTCACTAACATAAAACCAGTAGATAACCATTGTGCAGTCGAAGTTGTTACATTAAAATCTGCCATTAACTTCGGTAAAGCAACATTTATTAACGTCTGATTTAAAATCGATATGAACATACCTAGTAATAGTACTGTCAAAACTTTTCCCATGCTAAAGCTCTGTTTTTCACTTGACTCAGATGGAATTGATTTCTTTTGAGTTTCTTCAGTTTTTTCTATTTTATTTGGTTCTTCAGATTGAACCATTTCATCTCTTTTATCTATTTTTAGGTCATTTTCTTTATTCCTTAATACAATTCGATTAATAATAAAGAAAACAATTAAGCAAAACCCTCCATATGCTATGATCATTCCTGTAGACATCGAAATTCCTCCTTACTTATGGATACGAACAGAAGCATTCATTCCTGGAACAATTTCAAATGACTTATTATGATCTAAAGCAATTCTTACAGGTACAACCTGCTCTACTTTCGTATAGTTTGCATTAGAGTTTCCAGAAGGTAATAAACTAAATGTATTTGCAGTTGTTAATCCAACAAATTCTACAGTACCTGTTAAAGTTGTATCTGGATATGCGTCAACATATACATCAACCACTTGACCTTTTTTCACATCTTCCACTTCAGTTTCTTTAATGTTTGCAGTAACCCAAAGATTATCTAAGTTATATGCATAACCAAGAGTTGAACCTGTACCAACCAATTGATCTTTAATTGCATTTGCTTGAACAATCGTAGCATTTGTAGGTACTGAAACTGATACTTCATGTGCAGTATCTCCAGCTGCTTGAGGCGCAGTTAAAACTTTACCAATTGATTCATTTGGTGAAAATGTTTTTCCGAATGAACCTGACCATGACTCAAGCTTACCAGCAGCAGGAGATGAAATGACAATTTGTTGCCCATCTATTTTTGCATTATCCGTTTTTATATAATTTGTTGATTGATCATAATAGTAATAACCAGCAAATCCACCAGCAACTAATATGATTAAAGTAATTATGTTAACAAACACCATTTTCTTCATGTTCCCCATAAATAAAATTCCTCCTAAATTTTTAATCGTTTCTCTATATAGGTAACAAAAGTAAAGCAACACATTGTCGTTTTACTTCTCATAGTTTTTAATTATAATTGATTTATAAACGTACTCAACCGTTAATAATTTAAAATTTGTTGTTTAAGCAACACTACTATTATTAATTGTTTAATTTCTTAAAGTTATTTAATAAAGGAGTTTTAAAATGAGCATAAAAAATAATCATGACCCTCGTGTCATTCGAACTAGACAACTTTTACAAGATGCATTAATTACACTATTAGCAGATAAAGAATTCGAAGCGATCAGTGTACAAGATATAACTAAAAAAGCAAACGTCAATAGAGCAACCTTTTATAGCCACTACGAAGACAAGTACCAAATGGTCCGCCAAATCGTTAAAGAAAAACTAGTTGATTTAGACAGCGCCATGAAGAATGTAGATTTTAGCATGTATGACGGAAATCCAAACTCACTCGATGGAATGGCCTTACAATCCTACTACCATCTATTCGAACACATCGAAAAAAACAGTTACTTCTACAAAGTCCTCCTAAAACGACAAGGACCAAATATTTTTAGAAGAAGACTTTACGAAGTATTATCAACAACATTCGAAAGAGGCATTGCATTCATACAGCCAAAAAAGAATAAATACCTTGTCCCAGGTGACCTACTAGTAAGTTATATTTCAGGCTCAACGCTCAGCGTAATTTCATTTTGGGTTGAAAATGACATGCCATACACAAAAAAACACATGGCAGAATACCTTTTAAAAATCTCAAGAAATGGAATTTTAACAACAGCGGGGTTGGAATTAAACTAAAAAGAGGATTGCTGTGACAACTCGTCGTTGTTCCCGATGATGGTAGGTTTAGTTTGCGTAGGAGTCTTGAAGCTGAGTATATTGAAGATATATGTAGGAATTCGCGAAGTTGGCTATTTTTAATGGTATTTCCAATTAATAAATAAAAATCATATAACGAATGTAAATGGGCATTTTTTGAAACGATGGAGCAATGCGGACAATACCAAGATCCCTTAGTTCTGAGCATCGAATATAATTTACACTTTTCACAAATTACTCCAGTCAATAATTCATTTTTAGATATATTGTATTTCTCGAGTATATTTTGATCTAGTAGTTGATTTTGTTTTATTAAGAGTTTTGCTAGCTTACGAATTTCTTTAGGTGTGAAAATGTTTATAGGCAACTTTTTTTCTAATTCCTCAAGTTTTCTATAGAGTGAATCTGAATGAATAACCGTGTTAGCTATCTGTTTTACATTAGAAGATGCTTTTATGATCGATTTAGAATTACTCAATACAACCCATGGAATTATTGGGTAATTCATAAACTTATTTTGCTCTAACCAACTTCGAAGTTGCCGTTTTTGCCGCTCAACTTGAATAATTGGGTTCATGAAAGCTTCTTCCTTTCCCTCATTCATTCGAATAAGTTGATTGAAACTTTGGTCAAAATAAAGTATTCCAACTAAATTCTTCACTTCAATAATTAAAATAAAGCTTGGTGAAAGAATTATTGTATCGATTTGAAAAAACCGTTTTTCGTTGTCTAACAATCTTAAATCTTGAATTATAATATACCGTTCTTTATTGAAAAAACTCAAATGATAATCTAGTGATCTTTCACCATGAAACCCCGCTTTAAATTTTGCAAGATCATCTTCTATTCTTACTCTTTGGTTGTGCTCTACGGGTAATCTTCTAAGCAGAGCTTCAAGTTTCCTAATAGTCAAAGGAACAGTTCTTTCTTTCAAAATCATTTAATCACCTCTTTTTTATTTTATGATAAAATTCGACATAATTTCTGTGTCACCTCCTAATCTAGATTGCGAAAAGTTAAAGTGAATGGGTGTCTATTCTTCAGTTTTTTTATATGTTTTAGAGCAATATTGCCTTATTTTAATTAATTTCTTTGGAATATCGTACTAAATCTAGTCAAAATAATATTCTAGAAGGAAAATTTTTGATTAATTTTAAAGGGTAATGTACTTTATTTGCGATTCATCTGTTTTATATTGCGATTCCCTTATAATAATTGCTATTTTGCTTATTTATTTGTGATTCACACAATTTATTTGCGATTTGCCATTTTTAATTGCTATTTTCAATTTTTAATTGTGATTCTTCAATTTTATTTGCGGAGTACAATTTTATTTGCGTTATTCATAGTTTATTTGCGCACTTGTACGGGTTATTGTCGTTACCCCGATTTTATTTGCGCACTTGTACGGGTTATTGTCGTTACCCCGATTTTATTTGCACCTATCAGATTATTTGCTACTCATTTAAGTTTATTTGCACGCTCAACGTGTTTATTTGCACCTTCATAATACTTAATTGCAGCTACTCCAACTTAATTTGCACCTTTCAGTCTATCCTTCACTCAATTAAATATTTGCACACTAAACGTATTTATTTGCACTTCCATAATACATAATTGCACCTACTCCAATTTATTTACACCCACCAGTTTACTAATCCACCCAACTTAACCCAACAAAAAAAGAGCCCCAACCAAGGGCTCTTTTTTTAATTACTTATATTGTGCTACGTTTAAACGGTTCATTGCTTTGTGTAAAGCAAGTTCTGCACGTTTGATATCTGTGTCAGGGCGTCTTTCTTGTAGACGTTGTTCTGCACGTTTTTTTGCTTCTACTGCGCGCTCAACGTCGATTTCAGTTGATGCTTCAGCAGATTGAGCCAATATTGTAACGGCTTCAGGTCGAATTTCAATGAATCCGCCACTAACTGCAACGAAATCAGTTCCAGCTGGTGATTTAATTTTAACAGGTGCTGTTGCTAACGGTGCCACAGTTGAAATGTGTCCAGGTAAAATACCTAGCTCACCGCTAGTTGCTTTCGTGCTAACGAATTCTGTTTCGCCTTCATAAGCCGGTCCATTAGGAGTGACGATACTGACTTTCATTGTCTTCATAGTGAACTCCTCCTGTCTAGCTTCGTGAGCTAATCAAGTTCATTCAAATAGAATGATGAACAAGCCTTTCGATTAGACAATTATTATACTAATGTTTTTGCTTTTTCTACTACTTCTTCAATGCGTCCAACTAGACGGAATGCATCTTCAGGAAGAGTATCATATTTACCTTCTAAGATCTCTTTGAATCCACTAACAGTTTCTTTAACTGGTACGTAAGAACCTTTTTGTCCTGTGAATTGCTCCGCAACGTGGAAGTTTTGAGATAAGAAGAATTGAATACGACGAGCACGAGCTACGACTAATTTATCTTCTTCTGATAACTCATCCATACCTAAGATTGCGATGATATCTTGAAGTTCTCTATAACGTTGTAAAGTTGATTGTACTTGACGAGCTACTTCATAGTGCTCTTCACCAACGATTTCAGGGTTTAATGCACGAGATGTAGATGCTAATGGATCTACCGCTGGGTAAATACCCATCTCAGATAAACGACGCTCTAAGTTAGTTGTTGCATCTAAGTGAGCGAACGCTGTAGCTGGTGCTGGATCCGTATAGTCATCGGCAGGAACGTAAATCGCTTGAATCGAAGTTACAGAACCTTTGTTTGTTGAAGTGATACGCTCTTGTAATTGACCCATTTCAGTAGCAAGAGTTGGTTGGTAACCTACCGCAGAAGGCATACGACCTAATAGGGCAGAAACCTCAGAACCTGCTTGAGTGAAACGGAAGATGTTATCGATGAAGAATAACACGTCTTGTCCTTGCTCATCACGGAAATATTCAGCCATTGTTAAACCAGTTAAGGCAACACGTTGACGTGCACCAGGTGGCTCGTTCATTTGTCCGAATACCATCGCTGTTTTCTTGATAACGCCAGAGTCGCTCATTTCGTGGTATAAGTCGTTACCTTCACGAGTACGTTCACCTACACCAGCGAATACTGAGATACCGCCGTGCTCTTGTGCGATGTTGTTAATTAATTCTTGAATTAATACAGTTTTACCTACACCCGCACCACCGAATAGACCGATTTTACCACCTTTGATGTAAGGAGCTAATAAGTCTACTACTTTGATACCAGTTTCAAGGATTTCTACTTTTGTAGTTAATTCTTCAAATTTAGGTGCTTGACGGTGAATTGGGTCACGACGTACGTCTTCTCCAAGTTCTTCGTCTAAGTCAATGTTGTCACCTAACACATTGAATACGCGTCCTAATGTAGCGTCACCAACTGGAACCGAAATTGGTTTCCCTGTGTTAACTGCTTCCATTCCACGTACTAATCCATCAGTTGAAGCCATTGCAACTGTACGAACAGTATCGTCACCTAAGTGAAGAGCAACTTCTAATGTTAAATCAATGTTTACTTCGTTTGCGTCGCCCGCTTCTTTACGAACACGTAACGCATTATATATTTGTGGTAATTGGCCGTTTTCGAACTTTACGTCTACTACTGGACCTAATACCTGAGTAATAATACCATTGCTCATCGCTTTTCCTCCTAGCATTGTTTCATTAAAAGCCGTTCAATTTATATAGCCGTTGTAAGCAGATTAGCCAAGTGCTGCTGCTCCACCGACGATTTCAGTAATTTCTTGTGTAATAGCTGCTTGACGCGCACGGTTATAGTGAAGAGTAAGCTTACTAATAACTTCTTTCGCATTATCAGTTGCACTTTTCATCGCTGTCATACGTGAAGCGTGTTCACTAGCTTTACTGTCTAATAATGCACCAAAGATTAAGCTTTCTGCATATTGAGGCAGTAAAACTTCTAAGATTTCATCATCAGATGGTTCAAATTCGTAGTTAGTTGTTGCCTTACCTGTGTCAATATCTGTTAAAGGTAATAGCTTTTTCTCAGTAACTTCTTGAGAAATCTTACTTACGAAATGGTTATATGATAAGTAAAGCTCATCAAAAATGCCGTCTGTATACATTTGAACTGTACGATTAGCAAATTGTTGAATATCATCGAATGAAGGTTGATCTGGAAGCCCAAGAACCTCTTCAACGATTGGGTAACCTAAACGCTTAAAGTAGTCACGTCCAACTCGACCTAGTACAATAATTGCAAATTCATCATTCGATTTATGACGCTCTTTAATTGTATTAGTTACCGCACGTAATACGTTACTATTAAATGCACCCGCTAAACCACGGTCAGAAGTGATGACAATGTAACCAGTCTTTTTAACTGGACGAGTTACTAGCATCGGATGTCTACTGTTTACGCCTTTTGCCACGCTACCAACTACCTCTTGCATTTTTTCCATGTAAGGAACGAATTGCTTAGAGTTTTGCTCAGCACGGTTTAATTTCGCAGCAGATACCATCTCCATCGCTTTTGTGATTTGGCTTGTCTTCTTTGTTGAATTAATTTTTGTTTTTATATCGCGTAATGATGCCACAGGTTTTCACCACCTTTTGGTAAACAGTTAAATGAAGGACGAGCTATGAGCCCGATCCTTCAAATCCAGATATTTAAATCGCCTTCTTATTTAGAAGCAATAAAGTTCTTTTTAAAGCTTGTGATTGCAGCGTCAAGGTCAGCTTCGTTTGGTAATTTACCAGTATCACGAATAGCATCTAAAAGACCTTTTGCGTTAGCGTCCATCCAAGCTAACATTTCTTCTTCAAAACGAGTAATGTCTTCAACTGCTACGCTGTCTAAGTGACCACGTGTTAACGCATATAAAGATGTTACTTGTTTTTCTACTTTTAACGGTTTGTGTAAACCTTGTTTAAGGATTTCAACTGTACGAGCACCCCGGTTAAGTTTAGCTTGAGTTGCTTTATCTAAGTCAGAACCGAACGCAGCAAATGCTTCAAGCTCACGGAATGACGCTAAGTCAAGACGTAGAGTACCTGCTACTGATTTCATCGCCTTAGTTTGCGCTGAACCACCAACACGTGATACAGAAAGACCTGCATTGATCGCTGGACGTACGCCAGAGAAGAATAAGTCAGACTGTAAGAAGATTTGTCCGTCAGTAATCGAGATTACGTTTGTTGGAATATAAGCTGAGATATCACCAGCTTGTGTTTCGATGAATGGTAATGCAGTTAAAGAACCGCCACCTAACTCATCATTTAACTTAGCTGCACGCTCTAATAAGCGAGAGTGTAAGTAGAATACATCCCCTGGATATGCTTCACGACCTGGAGGACGTTTTAATAGTAATGAAAGCTCACGGTAAGCTACCGCTTGTTTTGATAAATCATCGTATACTACTAATACGTGTTTACCATTGTACATAAACTCTTCACCCATAGTTACACCAGCAAAAGGAGCTAAGTATAACATTGGAGCTGGAGATGAAGCAGGTGCAGTTACAACGATTGTGTAATCTAATGCGCCGTGCTTACGTAAAGTTTCAACAAGTCCACGAACTGTTGATTCTTTTTGACCGATTGCAACATAGATACAGATCATGTTTTGGTCAGCTTGGTTAAGGATTGTATCGATAGCAACAGCTGTTTTACCAGTTTGACGGTCACCGATGATTAACTCACGTTGTCCACGTCCGATTGGTACAAGAGCGTCGATCGCTTTGATACCTGTTTGTAATGGTTCATGTACTGATTTACGTGCCATTACGCCTGGAGCAGCATTTTCGATTGGACGAGATTTAGTCGTTTCGATTGGGCCTAAACCATCAACTGGTTGACCTAATGAGTTTACTACACGTCCTACTAATGCTTCACCAACTGGAACTTGCATGATGCGTCCAGTACGACGAACTTCGTCGCCTTCTTTAATGCCTGTGTATGGCCCTAAGATGATAATACCTACGTTGTTTTCTTCTAAGTTTTGTGCTAGTCCCATAACGCCGTTAGAGAACTCAACTAGCTCTCCAGACATACATTGGTCAAGACCATGAGCACGAGCGATACCGTCACCAACTTGGATAACTGTACCAACATCACTAACTTCTATTTCAGTTTGGTAATTTTCGATTTGCTTTTTAATCAGCGCACTGATTTCTTCAGCTTTGATGCTCATGCATTTCACCCCTATCTACAAACTATTTTGCGATTAATTCACGTTCAATTCGAACAAGTTTATTTTTTAAACTGCCGTCAAAAATACGGTTTCCAACACGAACTTTATAACCACCAATTAAAGATGGGTCAATTTCGTTTTTCAAACGTATTGAGTTTTTACCTAATTTAGAAGCGAATAACGCTCCAATTTTATCTAGTTCTTCAGAAGACATTGCCGTTACAGAGTAAACTGTTGCATCTGCAATATTACGAGTTTCATTCGCAATTTTTACATATTCAGTTACTAAGTTAGAAATAGTGCTCATTCGCCCACGATCAACTAATAAGCATACTAGATTTAATACCGTTTCAGAGATTGAAGCAAACGTGTCATTTAAGACAGACTTTTTGCTTTCTTTTGTGATACCAGGGTGTTGTAAAAACTTATTTAATTCTAAGTTTTCTACATACTCCTTTTTCACTACTTGTAAGTCATGTTCAACAGTTTCTACTAAATTTTGTTCAGTCGCTAATTCAAAAAGAGCGTTTGCGTAGCGTTTTGCAACTAATTCGTTACTCATTTAGCTTCGCCTACTTCTTTAAGATATTGATCAAAAATAGCAGATTGGTCTTCAGACTTCACTTCTTTTTCAAGTACTTTAGAAGCAATTAATACAGATAATGAAGCAACTTGTTGTTGAACTGATTGTACTGCAAGCTCTTTTTCACGAGTAATTTCACGTTTAGCGCTTTCTTTCAAGTTTTCAGCTTCTGCTTTTGCTGCGGCAACGATTTCTTCACGTTGTACATCAGCTTGCTTTCTAGCTTTCTCAAGAAGCTCACGAGCTTCAGTTCGAGCAGCAACTAACTCTTGCTTTTGCTCTTCAACTAGTTTCATTGCATCAGCGTTGTTTTTCTCAGCTGAGTCTAATTGATTAGCGATGTGATCTTCACGTTGTTTCATAATTCCCATTACAGGTCCTAATGCATACTTTTTCAGAAGAGCAAGTAAAATTAGAAATATTACTAGTTGAAACACGACATTACCCCAAGGTACACCATGTCCTGCCTCAGCTAATACGAATTGTGATCCGTTTAACACAAGCTTTCACTCCCTTCAAGGGTTGTATTTATTTATTTTTTTATAACATAGCCCTAATCTCTTACCGACTTGGACTTAACTTTCAAAAGGAATCCTTCAAAACAAAGTGTCATAAAGGAATGGCGAAGTAAATGTGAACACAAACTTCGCCATTTTTTAATAATTTGTATTATCTTATGCTTTACCAAATGCCATGAATGCGATAACTACTGCGATGATTGGAAGTGCCTCAACTAAAGCAACCCCGATGAACATTAAAGCTTGTAGAGTTGAACGTAATTCTGGTTGACGAGCAACACCTTCTACTGTACGTGATACAATTAAACCGTTACCAATACCTGCACCTAGTGCACCTAAACCTATTGCGATTGCCGCTGCTATTAAAGCCATTTTAAATTTCCTCCTTCTTAATCATAAGAAATATATTTTTTTTTATAATTTTTATCTAACTACCAAATTTAATGAGCAGATTAATGCTCGTCCGCCACTTTATGTGACAAGTAAACCATTGTTAACATTACGAAGATAAACGCTTGGATTGAACCAACGAATATAGAGAATCCTTGCCAAACAATCATCGGTATTGCTGCCGCGATTGTCCAAATCACACCTGCCCCTACGCTTGTCGCATATGCATGTGTACCCATTGTTGCAAGTAAACCTAATAATACTTCCCCTGCATATATGTTACCGTAAAGTCGAAGACCTAGCGTTAATGTGTTTGCTAATTCCTCAATAATTTTTAATGGAAATAAGAATCCCATCGGCTGGAAAAATCCTTTTCCATAAGCCTTAAAGCCTCTCATTTTGATACCATAATAATGTGATAAACCAACTATAAAGATTGCTAATGATAAAGTAATGACTGGGTCTGATGTAGGTGATTTCCAAACTGAGTTTCCATCGAATGAGATATCGAATGGTAGACCTAACATATTTGAAACAAATATGTACATAAGTAATGTCACACCTAGTGTAAGGAAGCGACCACCAGTTTCCCAATCCATTGTACTGTTGATAAGGCCTTTAACGAAGTCTATAATCCACTCAATAAAGTTTTGCTTTCCTGACGGACGTATTTGTAGACTTCTAGCGCATGTAACTGCGATGATAAAGACGATTAATGCAGCAATGGTTGTCATTAGAACATTTGTTAACGTAAAATCTAAACCAATAAATTTAAAACCATAAGTGCCGTGTTCCAATTTATTCACCTCTCTTCCTTGCAAAAGACGTTTGATGTATTGCAAAATGTATCATAATGACAAGATGTCCTGTCATTAGTCCCGCAGTTAGTGCCGGTATGCTCACAAAATTTTCATACCGAAGCGCGATGACCATAGCTAGAGCCACCGCTGAAAGACAAATTACAGTACCTAAAGATCGAACTTTTTGTTGCTTTAAAACTCGGTCAAAGAAGGTATTTATCTTTCTGTGTAGAATCCATATACAATAAAAGCTAGTTACGGTTCCGAGAATATAACCTGTGAATATTGTTTTATAGTCGGTAAATGCCCAACCTAAAACAGCTAAAGCAATAATGTACAACATATCTCGTATAAATCGTCTAAATTGATCTTTTTGCATGTAACTAGTCCCCTGGAGTAAATTGCTTAACTAATTTAAGCGTGCCATAGATTCCAGTAAATAATCCTAACAGTAAAAAGATGATCATAAATACTGGTACTGGCCAATTAAAAAATGAATCAATCCATCTTCCTAGAAAGATGCCTATAAGAATAGAACCGACAAGTTGAGCTAGAATGGAAGACATGAGTGTCATTGCTTTAAGAGGATGTTGATTGTTTTTTTTCATACAAAATCCCTCCATGTCAATTTTCATTCTCAAAAAATTGCCAAAAGTCTTATCATGGTTTATTCTACAACAATTGTTTCCTAAAATCTCTAAACATTGAAAACGTTCACAAATTGTTCACAAAACGTTCAAAAAATTTTAACAACATAGTATTTACATACATTGAAAACCCTTTTAAACATTCATGTTAAGCATACAATATGTTACAAAAAAGTGTCAATTACCTAAATTAAAAAACTATTAAAAAATACTTACCAATTTTTAGTCTTCTACATAAATTTTTGCGACATTTACGTAAGATTCCGTTGCACTTTCATATTGTTTACGTTTATAAAAAATCACAAACTTATAAATTCCGCTTTTAGGAAAGTCTTTTAAAACTAATTCTTTCTTGATAATCCCCCTTTTACTATTTTCCTGTTCATCAATCACACCTAACAAACGGAATGTTTCTGATTCAAAAACTGCGATTTTGTATTCCTCAACCTTACTTGGTAAATAGAGTTCATATTTATAGCGGTTTTTACCTTTTACTCTTCCAAAGTGGAATCCCATTACTGAAGGAAAGTTCGGTTCTCCTTGTAGTAATAAAAACGGCATTCTTAGATTTTCATCATCATTTGTACTGAACGTAATTGCCCCATCATAAAATCCATCTCTTAATACTTTCGTATCTACTGTTGCAGTAAGGCTAATCTTTTTGCTAGTGTTCGCTGGAATTGTAAAAGGCTTAGGTAATACCCATTGTATTCCAGTGGCTGGCTGATTATTTATTGCTGTAACTTGTTTTGGCATATTTGATTTATTAGATATTCTTACGACAAAATCTTTCTTAATTTGTAAATCTTTTTTTCTAGTTACTCCTAAAGATAAAGACGTTGGAAATAATGTTGTCTCAGTCTCAAGTGCCTTTTCAATATCTAATCTTCCAGCTCCTTGTTCGTACGCATGATACATCTTTTTATTATTCTTATATAATGGTGTTGCTGTATTGACTAGCACACTTTTTAAATCATCCATACTCCAATCTGGGTGCAGTTGTCTTACTAGAGCTGCTGCTCCAGCAACATGTGGACTTGCCATACTCGTTCCTTGAAGCGCTAAATACCCACCCGGAATTGTACTTTTTATTTGTACACCTGGAGCTAATAAATCCGGTTTCATTTGCCAAGTACCTGTTACCGGCCCTCTAGAGCTGAAATCTGCAAGAATATCAACTTTCTTTTCATGTCCAGTCTTAGCTTCCACTTTACTTTTTTCAATGATTTTCTTAATCAATAAGCCTTCTTTTCTTGAAATAGTCGCAGCTGGAACAGTAAATTTCCCTTTAATTTGTCCGATGAAATTTCCATCAATATTATTAAAGACAATAACCGCCTTTGCACCAGCATCTTGAGCATTTTTTACTTTATCAGTGAATGTGATTTTTCCTCTTTCAAGCAAGACAATTTTGTCTTTTACCCTTTTTAAATCACGCTTTTCACCATATTTCTTAAATACAAATCGCCCATTTAAACCTTTACCCCATTTAGCAGATCCAATCATAGGACTAATAATTGTCTCTTTATTTTTCACGTGTATAGATGGGAAAAGAACAGGTGGATAACTCGCACCAACTGTTAAAGCCTTTGATGCAGTAGCGGGAGAACCAACAGTCCATAGTCCTGGTCCAGAGTTTCCAGCAGCCGTAATCGCAAGTACACCCTTCTCTACTGCCTTATCTAAGGCAATACTTGTCGGCCAGTCCGGCCCATTCACATCATTTCCTAGCGATAAATTTATAATATCTACTTTATCCTTCACTGCTCGCTCAATTGCAGCCATAACAGTTTCAGATGTACCAACGCCACCAGGTCCAAGAGCACGGTATGCATAGATTGTAGCTTTAGGGGCAACGCCTTTTCTTTTTCCATTTGCCGCTATTACACCAGCTACATGGGTACCATGGAATGTACTTTTTTCTTCAAGCTTAGTCTCCATTGGATCTTTATCTAAATCAATCGTATCGTAACCGCCACCATAATTTGATTTCAAATCAGGATGCCTGTAATCTACACCAGTATCGATTACTCCTACCTTTACGCCTTCACCAGTAATCTTTCTCCCCCTTTGATCCTTATATAATTGAGCTTCGTCCGCTCCAATAAAAGGGATGCTATCTTCTAAATGAGCTCTATAAGTTGTAACAAAGTGCATATCCTTTACTAACGGCATTTTAGCTAACTGTGATAACTCTTCAAGAGAACCCGATACAGAAAAACCATAGTACGTCTCAGTGTATTGTTGTCTTACGGTTACATTAGGGAAACGTTCAGCAATATATTTTATCGCCTGTGTAATCATTCCATCTTTAACCGAAATTAAAGCTACTTGTTTTTGTTGTTCATGTGCATTTACATAAACATCTTTAAATGGAACTAGTAAAAAAACTAAACAAATAATTATTTTAAGAAAGTAATTTTTCATTCAATGCAGGTTCTCCTTTATATAAGATATTTTCTTTTTAGCTTTCTCACTAATCGTTCATTCATGTATAAAAAGGTAATTTTCTCTAGAACCTACAAAGTTTTCAAAATAAAAAAAGACTAACTCTAGGTAAAGCATTAAGCTTCCCTAAAAAGTTAGTCTTTTTGTATTATCATTAATTTTTTAATTCAGGTTGGTTAAACAACTGGAATCTTTTATTTGTAACATACGCCTTAACCTCGTGTATGACAAAATACAAAATCGAAGCTCCTAAAACTACGATCCATGCATTTGAAATGACTGTCTCCTGCCAAATCCCTAAAAGCATAAAAAATGCAGGAAGAGTAATTGTAGTCCAAGATTGTATCATTGCAACGATTCCTGTGTATCGTTCTATTTTCTTACCTAATACTAGGCCAGCAAAGAATAGATACCATAAATATGCCCACATAACCCATAATAGTCCGTTCACAACATCATGAATAATAGCGAAGTTCACGAAAGCCCAAAGTACAGACATGATTGATACCCAAAGTGAGAACCAACCTAAGCCAGTTCCATTAAAACCTTTAAGATTTGTAAATCCATTATATAAATAAGTAATACCAAAAAAGAAAATGCTTGCGGTATTAAATAATTCCCATTTACCAGCACCTAAATGCATTAATAAATAGAAAGGAAAAACGATTTGTAATGTACCAACAAATAAGTTTAATAAAGCTGCACTTTTAGCATTCGCTTTATTTAATAAAACAAGACTATTTAAAAACAGAGTTGCGCCAGATAAAAGTAAACCTACAGATCCCATAGTGACTTGTTAAAAAGAAAATTGTTAGAAATTCACTTTTTAACTCAACCCTCCTACTTTAAGATTAGAAAAAAAAATACAAGCGCCTGATCTAAGTCAAACGCTTGGATTAAATTATTTTAAAACGATACCTACGATAATTGCCGTTAAAACACTTACTAATGTTGCACCAAATAATAATTTTAAACCGAAACGGGCTACAACATTACCTTGCTTTTCATGTAAACCTTTAACTGCACCTGCAATAATACCAATTGATGAGAAGTTAGCAAATGACACAAGGAATACTGACACAATTCCTAATGTACGAGTTGAGAACTCTTTACCATGTTTTGCTAGATCCATCATTGCAACGAACTCATTTGAAACAAGTTTTGTTGCCATAATACTACCTGCATCAACCGCTTCTTTAAATGGTACACCCATAATGAATGCGAATGGAGCAAAAACATAACCTAAAATCCCTTGGAATGAGATTCCAAAAATCATATCAAAAATATTATTAATTGCACCAATTAATGCAACAAAACCGATTAACATTGCTGCAACGATGATTGCTACTTTGAAACCATCTAAAATATACTCACCAAGCATCTCGAAGAATGTTTGTTTTTCTTCTTCTTGTATCGTTAAGATATCTTCTTCAGGTGTAACAGTGTAAGGATTAATAATTGAAGAAATAATAAATCCACCAAATAAGTTTAATACAATTGCCGTTACTACATATTTTGGTTCAACCATCGTCATATATGCACCTACGATTGACATAGATACTGTTGACATTGCTGATGCACAAAGAGTATATAAACGATTTTTTGGTAAATGACCTAATTGTTTTTTTACTGAAATAAATACTTCAGATTGTCCTAAAATTGCAGATGCTACTGCATTATAAGACTCTAATTTACCCATACCATTGATTTTGCTTAAAATTAAACCAATGTATTTAATAAAAAACGGTAAAATCTTTGTGAATTGTAAAATACCAATTAATGCAGAAATAAATACGATTGGTAATAATACTCCTGTGAAGAATGGGAAAGCACCTTCATTTGCCATACCACCAAATACGAAATTAACACCTTCACCAGCGTATTCTAATAACTTTCCAAATCCGTTAGAAATTCCTTTAATTAAAATTAAACCTACTTCTGTATTTAATAATAAGAACGCTAAAATGATTTGAACAACGACCATGATAACAACTGGACGATATTTAATTTTTTTACGATCACTACTAGCGATGAATGCTAGACCGAAAACAACTAGTAATCCAACAAGAGCTATAATATATTTCATGTTTCTCCCCCGAAAATCCAATAAATTTGTTTTTAATTAATCTAAGCGCTTTCAAAACGAACACAACTTTTTTATTTGTTGGATGTCAGACATCATTTAGAAGTTAGATGTCAGACAAGGATTAACCTTGTAAATCTTTTGAACTAAATGATCCAGGAAGTAATTCCTTAACAGTTGTTTCAGTGATGTCACCTTTTAAGTTAGTTAAGTATACTTTTGTATTTTCATCACTAAATTCTGCGATTACTTGTCTACATGCACCACATGGTGAAATTGGACCTTCAGTGTCTCCTACTATTGCAATTGATTCGATTTTTGCTGAACCGTTACCCGCAGCGACCGCACTAAATATAGCAGTTCTTTCTGCACAATTTGTTAGTCCATAAGAAGCATTTTCTACGTTACAACCTGTGTAGACCGTTTGGTTATTCAATAAAATTGCTGCACCTACTTTAAACTTCGAGTAAGGAACGTATGCGTTTTCACGAACTTTTAAAGCTTCATTGATTAATGATTGTGTATTCATATTTATCACCCTTTAACGAATTGTTAGGTAATTCTTAATTAAAGTGTGTGAGTTTTGTCTTCGCTTTACCATATTACCAACGTAAGAGCTAAAGAGCAATAACTCACTCACTTTTTTTTATTTTAAAATTATTTTGAAATTAATAAGCTGTGTTTGCTTCTTCACCTTGAACAAGCTTAACACCTGAACTTGTTCCGATACGGTTTGCACCAGCAGCTACTACATTTTCTACGTCTTTTAAGCTACGAACACCGCCAGAAGCCTTAACGCCTACGTTTTCTCCAACAGTTTTACGCATTAATGCAACGTCTTCTACTGTTGCTCCACCAGTTGAAAATCCTGTTGATGTTTTTACAAAGTCAGCGCCAGCTTTAACTGATAATTCACATGCTCTAACTTTTTCTTCGTCAGTTAAAAGACAAGTCTCAATAATTACTTTTACTAAAGCTTTACCTTTAGCAGCTTCAACAACTGCACGTACATCTCTTTCAACTAATTCGTCATTTTTTTCTTTCAATGCAGAAATATTGATAACCATATCAACTTCTTCCGCACCATTTTCAATTGCGTTTGTAGTTTCGAATGCTTTTACTTCTGGAGTGTTTGCTCCTAGAGGGAAACCAATTACCGTACAAACCTTTACAGAAGAATCCTTTAATAATTCACTTGCATAAGAAACCCAAGTAGGATTAATACATACTGATGCAAAGCTAAATTCTTTTGCTTCTTCAGCTAATTTTGCAATTTCCTCTCTTTTTGCGTCAGCTCGTAATAATGTGTGATCTACTAAACTTGCGTAATTCATATATAGTCGCTCCCTTATTGGTTTTATTATAAAAAATGTTTATTTACTAAGTTACTTTGAATATGTCTTTACTATAACATCGCTATGAAATTTTGTAAAATACAAATTGAACTTATGTTCAAGGATAATTTTACCTTTTATATATATAGAAAAGGGGCTGTCTCCAAAGTCAGGTTACCTGACAAAAAAGACGCCTCCTTTTTAAATGTAAAAATATCTAATTTTGGGGATATCCACTCTTAAGACACCCTCTTTTTAAAATTTGTCTAATAGAGAACATGACAAAGGGAAGGAATAGCTTTACCTCTTCCTTTCCTATCCTTGCTCTAACAATCTTTTTGCAGTAAATTGATCGGTTATTAATATGCTTGCATATTTACCCATTAAAGCACCGTGAATAGCATTTATTTTCCTTTCTCCACCCGCGACTAAAATAGATTTTTCTTTACTTCTTAGCTCATCTAACTCAATTCCAATCGTTCGTCGATCAAGGAGTTCAGAATAAATATTTCCGTCTTTATCAAAAAAGCGAGAGCAAATGTCTCCTACAGCGAATGTTTGTAAATCCGTCTCTTCCTTCTCGTTTAAGTAGCCAACTTTAAATAACAAGGCATCCTTTTTAACAGTTCCTACAGTGAAAATTGCTACGTTTGATTGTTTTCCCAAATCAATTAATCGACCAATATGGCGATCTTCTTCAACCATTTGTTTTACTTGTGGATTATCAAATATAACTGGTAGTGGTAAATATCTTGGAACGGTGTTAAATGCTTCAGCAAACAAATTTACCGTTTCAGATGCATATGTATTCGTTTTAGAGTAACTTACTCCACCGTTCAGCTGAATTACTTCTACACCCTTTACTTGTTTATTACTTAACTTTGTTGCAATATGATACATCGTAGTTCCCCAAGTTACTCCAACAACGTCACCATCATGGACTAAATCTACTAATACATCTGCAGCTTTTTTAGTGATTGTTTGCAAAACTTCATTGTAGTCATCAATTGGTGAATAGCAAACTTCAACAGATTGTAAATTATATTTCTTCTTTAACTCTCGGGCTAAATCTTGATTGCCTTCAAGGGGGTCAATAATTTCAATGCGTACATATCCCAATTCCTTTGCTTGTTGGAGTAATCTTGATACAGTTGGACGAGAGATTCCTAATTGTGTCGCGATCTCTTGTTGACTAAAGTCAGAATCATAATATAGTCTTGCAGCATCTATTATTAACCTTTGTTTTTCGAGTGACATTCCCTAATCCCCTTTAACTTACCCATCCTTATTTCACGTTCAAATTTTTAATTATTGTACCCCTTTTAATTTAAAGAAAACTCGTCGACTGACCAGCCTTAAACAAAGGCAGAGGCGTAGTTGCACTTATACTTAATTCCTAAAATTAGCGACTACGTCGAGTAAGCTACCTAGCTGCCAATTTATACTTTCTTAATGTGAAAAAAGCTCTCCTATGCTAGGAAAGCTTTAAAAATGTAATTACTTTGTACCAAATAAACGATCTCCAGCGTCGCCAAGACCAGGTACAATATAACCATGATCGTTTAATTTTTCATCAAGGGCAGCAATGTAAATGTCCACATCTGGGTGTGCTTTTTGTAAAACTTCAACACCTTCTGGAGCTGCAATTAAGCACATAAACTTAATGTTTTTAGCACCGCGTGTTTTTAAAGAGTTGATTGCTTCAACCGCTGATCCACCTGTCGCAAGCATTGGATCAATCACAATGAAGTCACGCTCTTCAACATCTGTAGGAAGTTTAACGTAATATTCAACCGGTTTTAATGTCTCAGGATCGCGGTATAATCCAACATGTCCAACTTTAGCTGCAGGAACTAATTGAAGGAATCCATCAACCATCCCTAAACCTGCACGTAAAATTGGTACAATCCCTAATTTTTTACCAGCAATAACTTTTGACTTTGCAATTGCTACTGGTGTTTCGATTTCCACTTCTTGTAGTGGTAGATCGCGTGTGATTTCGAATGCCATTAAACCTGCAACCTCATCAACTAGTGCACGAAATTCTTTTGTTCCAGTGTCTTTTTTACGAATTAAAGAAACTTTATGCTGAATTAACGGATGATCAAAAACGTATACTTTACTCACTTTTATCGCTCCTTGCAAATACTTATTAATTTATTATTCTTAAAAAGAATACCGAAAGCGGTTAAATAATTCAAGCCACATTATACAATCACTTAGAATTAATTTAGATCTTTTTTACATATAAACTTCAATATTGCCTTTTTTTATTAATCTAATTGCTATTTTGACCCATTTTGAATAAAAAACTCCTCTTCCTCATTAATATAAGTCAGAGAAGTTTTTATCTTAAACAAAAAGAGAGAACCTATTGGTTCCCTCTTTCGTTGCATAGTTAAGATGCGTTTCTTAAATTATGATCTGGTACTTTTGGAGCGAAAGAAGTTTTTCTATTAATAAACTTGCTAACATAGTGATCTAATCCAATACGTCCTGCATTAGAACCAGCAATTATTATAAAGATTCCTAATAATACCATTTGTGGATTTGTACTAGTTGTACCACTAAACATAAATGCGAAGTTCATCATTAAACCAAAGAACATTGCTGTTTTTGTAAAACATCCAAGAATAAGTCCAAGTCCGATTGCGAATTCTCCAATAGGAACTAATATATTAAATAAATCGATGTTTGGTATTGCAAAGTTTGTTAGAAAGTCTGCCCACCACCCTTGAACTGCTGGGTGATCACCTGTGGCACTTTTAACTGCAAATCCTAAAAATCCTGAAGCATCGAATCCTCTAGTTGATAACTTACCCCAACCTGCATGGATCCACTCATAACCTAAATAAAGACGGATAATCGTTAAGAAACCAGATGCAATTTTATTAGTTCTTAAAAAATTAATAAACATAAGTTTTTGCCTCCGTTTATATAAATTTTTAATTACTGTTTACATGAGTTATTGTAATCCATTTCCGATTAATAATGTGAAGCTTTCCACAAGTTTAAATGAACTTTTTGTGAACTTTATCACAAACTTTTAAAAAATTAAAGCTATCTTTAGTATAATTGCACCTTCAATGCTATTTGCAATTGAAAATACAGTTCTAAAGATAGCTTACTTTATACTTTATTTATTAAAATGTAGGATATAATTCGTATTTGCTTGATAAAGCATTAACTCGATTACGAGATGCTTCTAGTACTTCTTGGTTTTCGTGATTTTTTAATGTATCAGCAATGATTGATGCAATTTCATCCATATCTTCTAAAGTAAACCCTCTTGAAGTTACAGCAGCTGTACCGATACGGATACCACTTGTTACAAACGGACTTGCTGGATCAAATGGGATTGTATTTTTATTACATGTAATACCAACCTCA
Source organism: Gottfriedia sp. NPDC058432 (assembly GCF_042721555.1). Lineage (NCBI taxonomy): Bacteria > Bacillati > Bacillota > Bacilli > Caryophanales > Bacillaceae > Gottfriedia > Gottfriedia sp. NPDC058432. The sequence continues at coordinate 197,410 of NZ_JBHXLC010000004.1, read as the reverse complement.
TCTAATACGTGCTCAGCAACTTTACCAGTTAACTCTAATGAACGAACATCAATTAAAATTAAGTGATTATCTGTGCCACCAGATACTAAATTCAAGCCGTTAGATTTTAAGCCTTCTGCTAAACGAGCAGCGTTATCGATGACCGCTTGTGCATACTTTTTAAAATCTTCTTGTAGTGCTTCACCAAATGCTACAGCTTTAGCTGCAATTACGTGCATTAATGGTCCACCTTGAATTCCAGGGAAGATTGATTTATCAATCGCTTTTGCGAATTCTTCTTTACATAAAATCATACCACCACGTGGTCCACGTAATGTTTTATGAGTAGTTGTTGTAACAAAATCAGCAAATGGAACTGGATTTTGATGAAGACCTGTTGCTACTAAACCAGCGATATGTGCCATATCGACCATTAAGTAAGCTCCAACTTCATCTGCAATTTCTCTGAATTTTTTAAAGTCAATTGCTCTTGGATAAGCACTTGCACCAGCTACAATTAATTTAGGCTTATGCGCTTTAGCCTTTTCTAATACATCTTCATAGTTAATTACTTGAGTTTCTGGATCTACTCCATACTCAACGAAATTATATTGTACCCCACTGAAGTTTACTGGGCTTCCGTGAGTTAAATGACCACCATGTGATAAATTCATACCTAATACTGTATCACCATGTTTTAAAATAGTGAAATAAACTGCCATATTCGCTTGAGCACCTGAATGAGGTTGAACATTTACGTGTTCTGCTCCGAAAATTTCTTTTGCACGGTCTCTTGCAATGTTTTCTGTGATATCAACATATTCACAACCGCCATAGTATCGTTTGCTTGGATATCCTTCAGCATATTTATTTGTTAATACTGAACCTTGGGCTTCCATTACTGCTTCGCTTACAAAGTTTTCAGAAGCAATTAACTCGATTTTAGTACGTTGTCTACCTAACTCTAACTGTATTGCCTCATACAATGATGGATCTTGCTTTTTTAAATTTTCCACAGTTATATCCCCCTTTTTGTAAAACACGAACATTACTAGTATAAATTTACTATATTATTCGATAAAACGACCGAATTCCTTTCTATTTTACCATGTTTTGTATTGAAAATGAAAGATATATCTTTCAAATAACTAACATTTAACTATTCTATTATAATAAAAAACACATTATTTAACGTCTTCATCTATTGCGTAAACTGCACGTGCTCCACCAATTAACTTTGGACGAGTTTTTGCCACCGTAATATGGGCTTGTCCAACATGTTTAATACTTGTTCTTAAAGGAACTGCCACGTGCTTTAAATGCATACCGATTAAAGTATCGCCAATATCAATCCCTGCATCCGCTTTAATGTGCTCAACAATTACAGCATGATCTAAATGTCTATATGCGAATGAGGCAAGTGCTCCTCCTGCAGTACGAACTGGTACCACAGTTACCTCATCTAATTGTAAACTTTTTGCCGTTTTTCTTTGAACAACCAATGCCCTGTTCAAATGTTCACAGCATTGAAATGCTAATTGTACTCCTGTTTCATCTTGAAAAGCCTTAATCTCATTAAATAAGACTTCCGCTACTTCGATTGTTCCTGAAGTTCCAATTCTTTGTCCGCTAACCTCACTAGTGCTACATCCAATGACTAAAACATGCTCACTTGTAAAATTCACATGATCATTTAGCTCGTGTAATAATGATTTTATTTGCCCGGCTACTAACCTTAATTCTTCATTCACTTGTTTTGCCCCTTTCGTAGAATCATTCTTTAAATTGACTAACATTCTATTATTCATTATTAAAAAAGCCGATAATCTTCACATTATGTTTTGGATTAACGGCTTCTCATTTAGGTTTTATAATTGGTGATTCTTTTCGTAGTCTTTAATTTTGTTTACTCGATTTTCATGTCGACCGCCTTCAAACTCAGTCGTTAACCATATTTTTGCAATGTCTCTTGCTAAACCAGGTCCGATTACTCGTTCCCCCATAGCTAGAATATTCGTATCATTATGTTCACGAGTTGCTTTCGCACTAAAAGTATCATGCACTAAAGCACATCGAATTCCTTCAACTTTATTTGCGGCAATTGACATACCAATTCCTGTTCCACAAATTAATATTCCACGGTCTACTTCTCCATTTGCAACTTTTTGTGCAACTGGGAATGCATAATCTGGGTAGTCTACAGATGTACCACACTCACAACCATAATCTTCGTATTCAATGCCCATTTCATCCATTAAATTCATGATTTCTTGACGTATATTTAATCCACCATGATCAGACGCTATTGCTACTTTCATTAGATAACCCCCGTATTGATATCTTTGAATTAATTTTCTATCGTATTGAATCGACTTCAATTTCTATCTTACACTATTATGTTCAGATTTAGGGCATCTAATTAACATCTAATCACTGATTAAATTAATATTCGTTTGGTTTCTGTACAATCTGTTTTACCAACTCTTCTAATTCGCTCAAAGTATTTTCATAAGTTGTTAATGACCCTCCATAAGGGTCAGAAATATCTTTAGCTTGACCGTTTATATATTCATAAAATGTAAATATTCTATCCTTATACTGAGGAAACTTAGAAACTAACATTTGTTTATGGCTCAATGTCATTGATAAGACTTTAGAAGACCATTCCAATAGATCCTCATTTATTGGCTGCGAGGAATGATTTGTTTCTATCCCTTTATTTTTCAGTGCCAATATTGCATTTTGAGAAGCAGGGTCACCTGACATAGCAAATACTCCAGCAGACTTGACCTGATAGAACTCATTACCATGATGTCTTAATAGCGCTTCTGCCATTGGGCTTCTACATGTATTTCCGGTACAAACAAATAATATATTTTTCATCTTAATACCTCACCCTCATTTATCTGAACGTTTTATTTAATCTATTTTACTAAAAAATAAAAGGATGGGGCAATTGTCTCCAATTTTCTCCATCCTTAGCTCTTATTCACCTTATGTATCTGTTAAGAAAAAAATAATAGTTTTATTCCAAAAATCAATAAGAACGAACCACCTAATAGTTCTCCAAATTTACCAAGTTCCTGTTCTACTCTTCTTCCTAAAAGTAATCCAGCCCAGGTTAAAATTGTACTGATAATACCAAATAGTAGAATTGTTAGCCATGTTTTAGCACCGAATGTTCCTAAGCTAATTCCAACCGAAAAACTGTCCACACTTACACTAAATGCAAAAAGAAGTAACCCTACTCCTGTCGGTGAATATTTATTTTCTTCTTTTCCAAATAAAGTTGAGTAGATCATGTGAAAGCCTATCCCCATTAATAAGAATCCACCGAGTAATACAGCAAATCGTCCCAGATTCTCGGATAACTCATATCCAATGATCATTCCTAACAAGGGCATTATTACATGAAAGAGTCCGATTACAATACCGATATTGATGATCTGTTTAAATTTAAGTTGTATAACTCCCATTCCTAATCCAACTGAGAATGCATCTAAACCTAGCGCAGATCCCATAATAGTTAATGTAATTAGTTCATTGATTAATGAGCTATTCATGCTTTCCCCCCTAGGACTTGCTATTAAAAGATATGCACGTCCTATAAATGATATGAGGGAAATTAATAAAATTTTTTAGACTGTTGACAAACGCTTGCAATCAGTCTGAAAATCAAGTTTTATGAGCTTTGTCTAAATATGAATATAATAATGGACCGAACCTTAGCATCTATTATTTTTCCTGAATAACTGAATGTCCACAGGCTTTCCACAGACGATTCATAATCGCAATTCCAATGCCTTCATAAGGGAAGGTTTCACAATAAATGATATCAACATGTTCTTCATTAAATTTACGAATGCAATCATATAATGCTGCAGCTACGGTTGATAAGTCACTACGTTTTCCACATGTAAGAATTACATCTGCATCATATTTCGTTGCATTTTCTTCAGTTGTTAATATCCCTACTCTTTTTCCTTCTGTTTTGGAATTGTGTATAAGTTTGTGTATAAACTCAATACTTCCATTTACAAGATGCATTTGAGCATCTGGTGCATAATGTTTATATTTCATACCAGGTGATTTTGGTGCTTCGTTCTCCTTCATAGTTGCTGGATCTACTTCAACAGTAGGAATTATTTCTTTTATCATTTCTGGCGTAATACTACCTGGTCTTAATATTGTAAAAATAGCTTGAGAACAGTCAATAACTGTTGATTCAACCCCGACCCCTGTACTACCACCATCTACAATTCCTACAATTCGTCCATTTAGATCTTCAAATACATGCTTAGCAGAAGTTGGACTAGGTTTCCCTGATGTATTTGCACTTGGTGCTGCTATTGGCAAATTACAAGCTTCAATTAATGCTAGAGCAACTGGATGATCAGGCATTCTTATTCCTACAGTGGATAACCCTGCCGTTACATATTTTGAAACATTTTTCTTACTTTTTAAAATTAACGTTAATGGTCCTGGCCAAAAAGCATCCATTAGTTTTTTTGCATCTAATGGAATTTCTTCAACTAGATGATCTAACTGTTCTTTGTTGGCAATATGTACAATAAGGGGATTATCACTTGGTCTACCTTTTGCTTGGAAGATTCGTTGAACAGCTTCATCTGAAAGAGCATTCGCCCCTAACCCATAAACAGTTTCTGTTGGAAAAGCGACAACTTGTCCTAACTGTAAATTTTTTGCTGCATCCACAATCTGTGGGTAAACTTCTTCTTTATTCACAGGATTATCCACATACCATATTTTCGTTTCCATACGTAGCACCTCTCTCTAGAGTGAATAATAGTGTATATTTTACAAATTTAGACATTATCCAAAGAATGAAAAGCAAGTTTTATCCACAAATTGTGGACAAAACTTGCTAATTTGTGGATAACTTTGTGTATAGTTCTTTTTGATAAACTAATACTTCTTCATTCGTAATAGTAGTTTGGTAATGCTTCATTTCTTTAATACTATTCGAAACATTTTCCTGTTCGACTTGACCAAAACCTAGTAAAAGGAATAAGTCTTGAACTACATGCTGTCTTGTTAATAAATATACTTTACTAATCATTTCTTCTTTTAGTTTTTCAAGAACACTTTGTAAAAAGAGTACCATATGCTGTGAGTAAATGGTAGGTGCAACTACTAGTGATCTTAATAACGCTTCTTCTCCATCTTGCTCATATCCTATTACAGCTTGTGCTTTCCCAAACTCATCTTCCATTATGAAAAATGATTCTTGTTGCTCCTCAAGTCCGTTTGTGGATAATCCTGCTTGTCCCAAGAATGAAAAAATTGTCTCAAAATCTTCCTGAACTGCTGAACGTATTTTCATAAAAAAACCTCCCTAGTATGCTTGTAATACTTTATGCACATAGGGAGATTGCTAGAACTAAAATAATTGCTTTAACATTTGTACAAAGAAGCTCTCTACCTTAATATCTTCTTTTGGTTCATCGCTAGATAAAGTAGAAGCCACAACCGCATCGTCACTGCTCTTGATCTCATTATCATCTTGCAAAGATGATTCATTGTTTTGTTTTGTTGCAGTATTAGTATCATCATCGCTTAAACGTAATGCTTCTTGTTTATTAAATTCTTTCTTTGGTTCTTTTTCGATTTTTGGTTCTTTTTCGATTTTTGTTTCTTGATCAACCTTTTGTTGAGATTGTAGTGATTCTTTACTTAAAGTTGCATCACCGTTTGAAAAATCTAGGAAGCATAATGGCGGGAACAATACGCACCACCAGTTTGCCCCTTGACCAGCACCTAGTTTAATTAAAACTGCTTCGTAATCACCTGCAGGATATAGGAAACTTCCATATAACTTTGTAGGGAATTTAACTTTTTTAGAGTAAGTAATTGTAAATGATTGATTTGAGCCTTCTTCTTTAATAACACGTGCAACTGTTTTTTGTAAATCTGGAATATGACTTTTAATAACCTTTTGACCCTCTTCAAAGGTAGTTAAATCTTTTACCCAAGTATTAATTTGAGCATTAACTTCATCTCTAACTTTACGTTTAAGAGCTTGGTCTTCACTAGAATCGCTATTTGCTAGAATTCTTAGTCGTACAGCCTTCTTAGGAATTATAACCATTTCATTACCTTTAGCGTTTGTATCTCGAAGTGGCATTAACACTGATGAACTAATTAATAATATGATAAATAAAGAAATAATTTTATATGTTATTTTATTTTTATTTTTAGTTTTCATTCTCTCCACCATCCCTCTAGGAACAGTGTAGACAATTTGAATATTTCTTAAACACTAGTATTCTATTTTTTTATAGTTTCTTTTTGGACAAGGAAGTAAACGATGATTTCCAGTTTTAGATACCCGTTTTCCGTTGTAGAGATGTTGAGCCTTTCATTACTTCAGGATCCTTGCCGTCCCAGTCTCCATAGCCGCCGAGCATCTTACGTTGAGATTTACTCATAGATTTCCCCTAACTGACTAACAATCTATTAAAAAGGAACGTATGAAATACACAGTTTAGAAATTCCTTTTATCTCTAACAATTTATCTGCTTTTTAATATAATCCATATACAACGAAACAATATCTATGTTTGATACTGTATAAAGTGTTCTACTCCCTACTACGTCCTCAATTTCATTAAAGATTAGTTGGTTGTTTGCATCAAACATGAAGTCAATTCCAACGAAGTCAAAATCAAAGTGATCTACTATTTTTTGAATGAGTTCTTTTTCATTTTTGGAAAGTTCGTATAGTATTGCGCCTCCGCCTAGAGAAAAATTCGCTCGAAAATCTTTTTCTGAATATCTTAAAACGGCTGCAACAATTTCTTTACCGATGATAAAAACTCTTAAGTCCTTACCTAATTGCTCTGCAACGTTTTGAATTAATACTTCATCGAAGTTTGCGTTCTGTACGGTCTCCAGTAACTCTTCTTGATTATTTATAAAATATACTTCACTTCCGCCTCTTCCTGTGCAATTTTTAAGCACACAAGGGAAAATGATTGTATCTAAAGATTTTGTAATTGTATTTTTTTGATAATAAAATGTGTCTAGCATTGGAATTCCTAGACTAGAAAGCTTCTGGTGTGTTAGAAACTTATGGTTGGCCATTGTTGAAATCGCCTGGTTATTAAAAGTTCTGATTCCCATTTCTTCAAAGTGGGAAGATAATAATTGTGATATCGTCCTCATAATTACAAAGGCCGGTTTACTTAACTCTTCACCTTGATAGCAAAGTATATTAACACCGCTTCGAATACCTATTACAATATCTTCTATATATAATAACTTTAACTCAAATCCATTTTCCAATGCTCCGCTTACTAACCAGTCAATATACGTTCTATTTCTTTCTGCATCTGAATCGGAATAGATTAGCCAACCAATCATACGTTTTTCTCCAAGTCCCAGGTAATATAATCAATAATATATTTCGTTGTATCCACGTCTGTACATAGATAAATATTTTTGAAATGTGCGTTTGAGTTAACTTCGCATATAAACGTTTTTCCATCTTCGCCGAACAATAAGTCAATTCCTGCAAAATCAGCTCCCAATATTTCAGAACATTTAAGCGCTAAATTGATTTGCTCTTCTGTTGGCTCATACTTATACATCTTTCCACCGTTTGTAACATTTGCACGAAAATCTGATTCTGATTTTCTTAACACTGCTGTTACTACTTGTTTACCTACTACTTGGATGCGAATATCAGTCCCTCTGCTTGATTCTATAAACTCTTGATAAATGTGAGGTTTGTGCTTTAGTTCATCTACCTTTTTATAAAAATCTTCTCTATTCTCAACTAAATAAACTTGTCTACCAAATGAACCGAATGACTCTTTTATAATTAAAGGAAAACCTAATTCCTGTATAACTCCATCGTAAAAATCATAGTTTGTTAAATCACAATTAGGGAAAAGCAGCGGAGCCGTAATTGTTTTTGGCATGGGAATATCGTAGTTCGATAACACCTGAAAAGTTAAAGCCTTATCATCACAGACTTCAATCGTTCTCGCGGAATTATATAATTTTAGTCCCATATTTTCTAAATGCCTTGCTAAATGAACATCCTTGTCCCAAAAAATTACAAAATCAGGTTTCTCATTCGCGAATTTCCCTTTTAAAATCGCTTGACCCTTTTCGATTACTGGGATTAGTTCATAATGTTTAACTAAAGTAACATCTATTCCTTTTGAGATTGATGTATCACGTAACCATTCGAAAAGTTCAGTAAATTTTGTAGCTGTAATATGACCATTAAATACAATCCAACCTTTAAACTTTTTCATTCTAACTATCTTCTTTCGTAATGTTTTTGTTTTTTCTTGATTGAAATTTTCCTCATCTTTTACAACTTTAACACAAAAAAAAGAATCGTAATACATAGACTTTTTCTAGTCAATATCATTACGATTCATTATTTAAATTAGCCATTTACCATATAAACCATACGGTCTTTTCCATTAATATCGAGAACAACTTCAACCTTCGAATTCGGGTAAGCTTCCCTTAAAATGTCTGCAACCTGTTCACCTTGATTGACTCCTACTTCAAATGCAACCAGTGATTTTTCTTTTAATACTTTAGGTAGGTCATTTGCAAAACGACGATAAAAATCTAGACCATCTTCGCCACCTACTAAAGCACGGTATGGTTCATGTTCCTTAACTACTTCATCTAACCCCAACCAGTCCTCATGCGGAATATACGGCGGATTTGATACTACAATATCAACTCTCTTGTTTTCTTCAATAAAGTAATTCAGTAAATCATTGTGTATAAAGTGGACATTTGCCTTTAACTCTTGTGCATTTCGTTTTGCAACTTGAATAGATTCTGCTGCAATATCAACTGTATGAACTGTTAGTTGATTACTTTCAAGCGCAAGCGAGATTGCAATCGCCCCACTACCTGTACCTACATCTACTAGTTCAAGTTGTTCTGTATTCTTCCAATGCTTTTGAATACGATGCAGAACACCTTCCACTAACTCCTCTGTTTCTGGTCTTGGAATTAGTACTTCTTCATTAACAAAGAACTTTCGGCCATAAAAGTATTCATATCCTATTAAATACTGGATTGGTTGGCCCTTTACGTGCTTATGAACCAATTCTTGAAACTGCATCCAATCATTCTCTTTTAAGTCTTCTCTCATATTCAGCAATAACTCTGTTCGATTGTAGTCCAAAAGATGTTTTAATACAATTTCACCCACATTTTCATCACGACCGTGTTCTTGTAAAAAAGAAGAAGCCCATTTTAGGGCTTCATATATCTTTGTAGTCATTATTGACTTTGTTCCATTCGTTTTGCTTGATCATCCATAATTAAAGCATTAATGATTTCGTCGATTTTACCTTCAACGATTTGATCAAGCTTTTGAATTGTTAATCCAATTCGGTGGTCAGTTACACGGTTTTGTGGGTAGTTATAAGTACGGATACGTTCAGAACGGTCACCTGTACCTACAGCTTGCTTACGGTTTTGATCATATTCTGCTTGTACTTCTCTTTGGAATTTATCATAAACCCTAGCGCGAAGAACCTTCATCGCTTTTTCTTTATTCTTAATTTGTGATTTTTCATCCTGACATGATACAACTGTATTTGTTGGAATATGAGTTAAACGCACCGCAGACATCGTTGTATTTACTGATTGACCACCAGGACCACTTGAAGCAAATGTATCTACACGAATATCTTTTTCATGAATTTCAATTTCTACTTCTTCAGCTTCTGGTAAAACTGCTACAGTTGCAGTTGAAGTATGAATTCGTCCACCTGATTCTGTTTCAGGAACACGTTGAACACGGTGTGCACCATTTTCAAATTTTAGTTTTGAGTATGCACCTTTACCATTTATCATAAAGATAACCTCTTTAAAGCCACCTAGCTCTGTATAGTTACCTTCAATGATTTCTGTTTTCCATCCGTTAACCTCAGCAAAACGGCTGTACATACGGTATAACGTAGCAGCAAATAATGCAGCCTCGTCTCCTCCAGCAGCACCACGAATCTCAACAATAACGTTTTTATCATCGTTAGGATCTTTTGGAATTAAAAGTATTTTTAGACGTTCTTCTAAATCCTTTGATTCGTTTTCTAAATCATTTAATTCTTCTTTGACCATTTCGCGCATATCAGCATCAAGCTTTTCTTCAAGCATAGCTTTTGCATCTTTAATTTGCTCTTTAGCTGATTTGTATTGACGGTATACATCAACTGTTTCTTGTATGTCTGATTGTTCTTTTGAGTATTCACGTAACTTTTTTGAATCGTTTATAATTTCAGGGTCACTAAGTAAATCGTTTAATCTATCATAGCGATCCTCTACAGCTTGTAATCGATCAAACATAATTTTCACCTCGACATTTTCGTCTTAAATAGTTTCTAAATATATATCGAAAAAAAGCGATTCTAAATCGCTTCTTTAATTCTAAGGTAAAAGCGCCTAAAACACTTTATCCACAATTATTATTGTCCAGTTCCGAAAGCTAGCTCTTCGATAATATTCCATTCAAAGCTGGGCGAACTTTCTCCACATTTCTTAGTATATGGTCTTAATAGCTAATTTTCAACCTACTGTCTAATTAATCGTTCTGACTTTGTAGTGCTGGTTGAATTGTTTTCGTTGGTACTTCGTGACAGTGTCTACATCTTGGTTCATACGATTCAGATGCACCTACTAAAATAATAGGGTCTTCAAATAAAGCTGGTTTACCATTTATTAATCTTTGAGTTCTACTTGCAGGCGATCCGCATGAAGCACAAACTGCGTTTAATTTCGTTACATGTTCTGCAATTGATAATATCTCAGGTACTTTACCAAATGGTAATCCTCTAAAATCCTGGTCTAAACCTGCACAAATCACACGTTTTCCAGAGTTCGCAAGTTCTTGAACTACCATAACTATTTCATCGTCAAAGAATTGAATCTCGTCAATTGCAACTACTTCAACTTCTTCTGTAACATATTTAAGAATATGTGATGAGTGTGTTACTGCATAAGCAGGTACTTTCATACCTGTGTGAGACACCACTTCTACTTCACTGTATCGATTATCAATTGATGGCTTGAATGTAACACAGCTTTGCTTAGCAAACTGCGTACGACGAACACGGCGAATCAGTTCCTCTGATTTTCCAGAAAACATACTTCCGCAAATCATTTCAATCCAACCATTTTTTTTCATCATAAAGAACATTATGTGTCTCACCTTTCTATATCAGTACAAAGACTATTTTATTTATTTTTAACGATGGTTAATTCATCTGTATTTATAATTCGTGTAAGTATCTTGATTATTTATATAAAAATTCACTAAATTGAATTTAACTTATATGTTATTTGACTATAAATGCGTAAAAAAAGCAGGCAAAGTAGCAATAACTCGCCTGCTTTTCATCAATATTACTTAAGGCCGTATTTTTTGTTGAAACGTTCAACACGTCCTGCAGCGTTAGCAAATTTCTGACGTCCAGTGTAGAATGGGTGTGAATCAGAAGAAACCTCAACTTTGATTAGAGGGTAAGTTTCGCCATCTTCCCATTCGATTGTTTCGTTAGAATATTTTGTTGATCCGCTTAAGAATTTGAAACCAGTGTTAATATCCATAAACACTACTTTCTTGTAATTAGGATGAATATTCGCTTTCATGTCTTTCATCTCCTTCCGCCCTGAAATCCTTGAAATCAGAGTTATAAGAAACTATGTGTTTAACACATAATTTACATTTCACATACAAATGAAATTATAGCAACTAACCCGGGAGAATGCAACCCACTATTTCTCTTTCAGATTGCTTATATCTTCCAACTATTTATTAGAGACAGGCGTTTTTCTACTTTCTTCAGTCATCGTGTTGAAGAAATCTTCATTTGTTTTCGTTTGACGAAGCATTCTGAAATAACGTTCAACAAAGTCTGGAATATCTGACATTGTTTTTCTCATTAACCATAGCTTGTCCAGATGATCTTTTGGTATTAATAAATCTTCTTTACGTGTTCCAGAACGACGAATGTCAATTGCTGGGAAGATACGACGTTCAGCTAATGAACGATCTAAGTGAAGCTCCATATTACCAGTACCTTTGAATTCTTCATAAATAACATCGTCCATACGTGAGCCAGTGTCGATTAGAGCTGTTGCTAAAATCGTTAAACTTCCACCTTCTTCGATATTACGTGCAGCACCGAAGAATCGTTTTGGTCTATGGAATGCAGCAGGATCAATACCACCTGATAACGTACGACCACTTGGTGGAATAACTAAATTATACGCACGAGCTAGCCTAGTAATACTATCCATTAAAATAATTACATCTTTCTTGTGCTCTACTAGTCTCATAGCGCGCTCTAATACTAATTCGGCAACCTTGATATGACTATCAGGAGTTTCATCGAAAGTCGAACTTACAACGTCTCCTTTTACAGAACGTTCAATGTCCGTTACCTCTTCTGGTCGCTCATCAATTAGCAATACAATTAGTTCAGCTTCTGGGTGATTTGTTGTGATGCTATTTGCAATTTCTTTTAATAACTCAGTCTTACCGGCTTTTGGAGGGGCAACAATTAAACCACGTTGACCAAATCCTACTGGGGCGATCATATCAATAATTCTTGTTGAAAACTTTGCAGGAGATGTTTCAAGCTTCATTTGTCTATTAGGATATAAAGCAGTTAATCCCGGGAAGTGAACTCGTTCTTTAGCATTCTCAGGATCATCTCCATTGACTGCTTCTACTTGAAGTAGACCAAAGTATCTTTCATTTTCCTTCGGTGGACGTACCTTTCCAGAAACCTTATCACCATTTCGCATATCAAAACGACGAATTTGAGATGCAGAAATATAAATATCTTCTGAACTAGGTGAATAATTAATCGGACGTAAGAATCCATATCCTTCTGAAGGGATAATTTCTAGTACACCTTCCATGAACATTAATCCGTCTTTTTCCGCTTGCGCTTTAAGGATTGCAAAAATAAGTTCTTTTTTCGATAATTTGCTGTAATACGAAATTTTCATTACCTTCGCGTGTTCATACAAATCTTTTAATTTCATGTTTTCTAATGCAGAGATTGTTAAACTCATATAACACCACTCTTTACTTTTATTCGTTCAAATTTGGGTTTTCTTAATTCGGAAGGTTATTTAGAAGGTTTTTTGAAGGAAACTTACATAAAGTATTACTCTTTAGTGTAACCTTTTCCCCTAAAAATATTCTAAGTAATTAGAATTAATAGGTTTACTATCTATTGAGATTATAATTCGAAAGAGTTTTTTATGCCAACTATTTTTCGACTAAACTATTTAATGACTCTCCCCTTCGGTAAATAAAGGAAAGAGTCATTATTCTACTAAATTAATATCTAGATTTCGATTTCGATAACAAAGAATTTTGATTCATTATTAACGAACATCATAAACAAGTTATTAAATGATTAAATTATTTAATAACTAGGTTTGGTTTTTTGTTTAGGCTGTGACGTCCATCTACAAAACGAACAGTTCCTGATTTAGCACGCATAACTAACGATTGCGTAGATCCTACATTCCCTTTGTATTGTACACCTTTTAGCAATTCTCCATCAGTTACACCAGTAGCAGCAAAAATTGCGTCGTCACCTTTAACTAAATCATCCATATATAAAATACGGTTTGGATCTTCTATACCCATGCGTTTGCAACGTTCAATCTCTTCTTCATTTTGAGGTAATAACTTACCTTGAAGTTCTCCACCTAAGCATTTTAAAGCAACTGCAGCGATAACTCCTTCTGGCGCTCCACCGCTTCCAAATAAAATATCAACACCTGTGTGATCAAAAGCTGTGTTAATTGCTCCCGCTACGTCACCATCGTTGATTAGTTTAATTCGAGCTCCTGCTGAGCGAATTTCTTCAATTAACTTCGCATGACGTTCTCTATTTAATACTGTTGCAACAACTTCATTAATATTTTTTCCTTTTGCTTTTGCTACAGCTGTTAAGTTTTCAAGAACAGATGCATTGATATCAACTTTACCAACCGCTTCAGGTCCAACTGCAAGTTTCTCCATGTACATATCAGGAGCATGTAATAAATTACCATGGTCAGCAATTGCAATAACTGCTAAAGCATTCCAACCACCAGATGCAACGATATTAGTACCTTCAAGTGGATCAACTGCTACGTCCACTCTTGGACCATATCCATTACCAAGTTTCTCACCGATATATAGCATTGGAGCCTCGTCCATTTCGCCTTCTCCAATTACAACTGTTCCCTTCATAGGAATCGTATCAAATACATCACGCATTGCTGTTGTAGCAGCATCATCTGCTTCATCCTTTTTACCTAAACCCATCCATTTTGCAGATGCTAGTGCTGCTGCCTCAGTAACACGAACTAACTCCATTGATAAACTTCTTTCCATTCAAAACTCCCCCTTTGATGTAAATGAAAACTATCTTTAATATGTTAATGAGTATATAGACACCCAATTTTACGCATTTTTTAATTGTTCAACTTCTTGCTTGGTTAGTTGAACACGCCATACATTTGCTCCTAATCCTAAAAGCTTTTCAACTAAATCCTCATATCCTCTGTCAACATGTTCTAAACCTGTTAGTTCTGTTTTACCTTCCGCAATTAGGCCTGCTATAACCAACGCTGCGCCAGCACGTAAATCACTTGCTTTTACACGACCGCCTTGTAACTGCGAAGGACCGGAAATAATAGCCGTACTACCTTCGACTTTAATGGTTGCACTCATTCTTCTAAGCTCATCAATATGCTTAAATCTTGCACCATAAATTGTATCAGTTATAACGGCTGTCCCATTTGCCTTCGTTAACAGCACAGAAAACGGCTGTTGTAAGTCAGTCGGGAAACCTGGATAAACTAAAGTTTTAATATCTACTGATCTTAGTTCTTTATTTGATCCAGAAACGATAATTTGATCGTCATTCGTATCAATATCTATATTCATTTCTCTCATTTTCGCTATAAGTGATTCCAAATGGTGAGGAATAACATTATCAACAATAACCTTGTCCCCATCTTGCACAGTTGCAGCAGCTAATATTGTATATGTTCCTGCTTCAATGCGATCAGGGATAATTGTATGTGTGCAGCCAGATAGAGATTCTACTCCATCAATTCGAATTACATCAGTACCTGCACCTTTAATTTTAGCACCCATACTAGTTAATAAGGTAGCTACATCTACAATCTCAGGCTCTTTTGCAGCGTTTTCAATAACAGTTCTACCATTTGCTAAAACCGCTGCTAACATGATATTAATCGTTGCACCAACACTAACTACATCTAAGTATATACGTGCACCTTTTAGTTCTTCTGCCCTTAAATAGATTGCACCTTGCTCATTCGTTACTTTTGCACCTAATGCTTCAAAACCTTTTATATGTTGATCAATAGGTCTTGGTCCAAGATAACATCCCCCTGGTAAGCCTATAACCGCTTGCTTAAATCTACCTAACATTGCACCCATTAAATAATAAGACGCTCGCAATTTTTTTACCTTCCCACTTGGAAGTGGCATTGCAACCATATTTGTTGGATCAATCATTATTTTTTCATCAGATACTTCTACTTGACCACCTATTTCCTCTAAAAGGTCACAAAGTGTTTGAACATCTGAAATAGAAGGAACTCCTTCAAGTGTTACAGGTGAGCTTGCTAAAATAGTTGCTGGGATTAGAGCCACTGCACTATTTTTGGCACCGCTAACACGAATTGTCCCTTTTAAAGGTATACCGCCTTCTAATACAAGCTTTTCCATAGCATACTCCCTTCTAAATGAGCAGAAGAAAATAGTAGAGAAGTAAAGTATTTAATCTTCTCAACTGTCGAATAGTTTTTACCTATTTTCTCCAAAATTCTACTTCTCTAATCTTAGTTTATACGAGAGCTACAGTCTAATGTAAAGACTTTTGCTTTTGTTTGGTTAATTACAATATCATGAATTTTAATAAAAATTGAGATTGAGTAGAACCTTTAAATAAATTTTGATTAGTTAATTAAGTAGAATTAGATATTTGGTAATTTCTTAACTAGACCTAAACTAATTCTAATCATTATTATCTTATATCTTCAAGTCTAAATGAAAAAACATATAAATTTATTGCTAAAAAATGGATTTGTTAAACAAGAAAACCGTCTAAACATGATTTAGACGGCTTAATTTATTATAATATATCATATTTCAAGCTAAAAAACTTAAAATATTATGCTTTGTTGCTAGTACCGAACTCACGGATTTTGCCAGCTACTGTTGCGATAATTGCTTCGCGACCTGGTCCAAGAACTTTACGTGGGTCATATTGTTTTTCATCATTTGCAACAAATTCACGAACAGCTTTATTGAAAGCAATTTGGTTCTCAGTGTTTACGTTAATTTTTGCAGTTCCACGAGCGATTGCTTTTTGAATTTGTTCAGTTGGGATTCCAGTTCCACCGTGTAAAACTAATGGTACATTAGTTTCGTTACCGATTTGTTCCATTTCGTCGAAACCTAATTTTGGTTCACCTTTGTATGGTCCATGAACAGATCCTAAAGCTGGAGCTAAGCAATCAATGCCAGTACGCTCAACTAGGTCTTTACACTCTGCTGGGTTAGCATAAATAATGTCTCCAACAACGTGATCTTCTTGTCCACCAACAGTTCCTAATTCAGCTTCAACAGATACACCATGAGAATGAGCGTAGTCTACTACTTTTTTAGTTGTTTCAACGTTTTGTTCAAATGGATCATGAGAAGCATCAATCATAACTGAAGTAAATCCAGCGTCAATTGCAGCTTTACATGCTTCAAAGCTTGAACCGTGGTCAAGATGAATTGCTACAGGTACAGTAATTTTTAAATCAATTAATAAACCTTCTACCATTTTTACAACAGTGTTAAATCCACCCATGTATTTAGCTGCACCTTCAGAAACACCAAGAATTACAGGTGATTTTTCTTTTTCAGCTGCAGTAAGAATAGCAAAAGTCCACTCTAAGTTATTAATATTGTATTGACCAACAGCGTATTTACCTTCTTTTGCTTTATTAAGCATTTCAGTCATAGATACTAAAGGCATTTTAAGCCCTCCTTATATACTCTTTTATGAAAATTAATCTGCACCCATAATTTTACTAACAAGAATAGAATGCTACAAATCGTTCTTTATTATGTAAATTATTAGGTATTTATATCACAACATAAGAATACAAAAAATGAAATGAAAACACAACAAATATCATCAAATGTTCGTATTATCGTAACATTTTGGATAATTAAACGCAATTTCAACCGGATTTATTCGGTATTTCCGAAAACGCTTTCAATTTCAAGATAAAAATAAAAGCAGATGGTCCGCTACCCATCTGCTACTTTACTGCTGAGATTGTGGTTGTGAAGTATGCTCTCTAACAACCTTTTTAATTTCATCAATATCAAATGGTTTTGGAAAATATTGTAGTGCGCCTAATTTTTTAGCTTCTTCAATAATATCGAGTTCACCATAAGCCGTCATCAATATAACTTTAATATCTTTATTAATTTCTTTGATTCGTTTTAGAATCTCCACTCCGTCCATACCTGGTATTTTCATATCAAGAATAACTAAGTCGGGACAATCCTTCACTACAATATCAATAGCTTGAAAACCATTAGCTGCCTGAAATACCTCATAGCCTTCTTTTTTGAAAATTTCGTGTAAAAGCAAACGAATTCCGTACTGATCGTCTACTATAAGTAATTTACTTCCCAAAAATAGTACCACCTTTCTTAACCAGATAACGTTCTTAAAAAAACACAAAATCCCCTAAATTTTTACATTCTACTTAAAAACCTTTTTTCCTGCATTAGTTTGAAAATTTTACAAAAAACTACTTTTTTAAAATTTTTTTGTATCTATCTAAATTACAGTATAATGGTTAGAACATACTTTTATAAGAGGGAGTATCATTTAATGTTAAAAATTTTTTCGACACAATTGAATGGCGTTTTTCAAAAAATAGTAAAGCAAGAGGAAGTATTTGAAGATGCTTCACGCTTCTTAGCACAGGCAGTTATTGGAGAAGGATGCGTTTATGTTCATGGTACAAAAGAATTTGCTGGTATTGTTTCAGAAATAACTGATGGCGCAGAACAAAACGACTCAATTAAACCTTTAATGATTAACGGTGAAATCCAGTCATTATCACCAGTAGATCGAGTGCTTTTATTTACAAGACAGACGGATGATCAAGAAGCTATTCTTCTTGCTAATAAACTATCAGAATCAAATATTGGATTAGTGATCGTCTCTACCATAATCAATGGAGAAGACCATTTATCAGAACTAGCTGATGTATTTATTAACTATGAATTAACAAGAAAGCTTGTTCCAACTGATGAGGGAGATCGAATCTGTTTACCTACCCTACTCACAGGATTATTCATTTATCATTGCCTACTACTTACAATGAGTGAAATCCTATTAGATTTTGACTGAAAAATAATTCTAAAATAACAAAAACACCCAACATGATTATAATAAAATCTGTTGGGTGTTTTTTATTGCCTTAACCTCGATTTTGTAGTGATGCTCCTACAAAATCTCTGAATAATGGTTGTGGTCTATTTGGACGAGAAATAAACTCTGGGTGGAATTGAGAAGCTACAAACCAAGGGTGATTTGGCAACTCAATAATTTCTACTAAACGACCATCAGGGCTAGTACCTGAGAAGATAAATCCTTCTTGTTCCATTTGTTGACGGTATTCATTATTGAACTCATAACGATGACGGTGACGTTCGTAAACAACTTCTTCTCCGTAAGCTTCGTGTGCTTTTGAACCTTCAACTAATTTACATGGATATAAACCTAAACGTAATGTACCACCTAAATCTTCTACATCTTTTTGTTCTGGTAATAAATCGATAATTGGATAGTTAGTAGTAGGATCGATTTCAGCCGAGTGAGCACCTTTCAATCCTAAAACATTTCTAGCAAATTCAATTGAAGCAATTTGCATACCTAGACAAATTCCTAAGAATGGTACGTTATTTTCACGAGCAAATTGTGCAGTTAAGATTTTGCCTTCTATACCACGGTCTCCGAATCCACCTGGTACAAGAATTCCATCTACGTCACTTAAAAGTTCGTTTACATTAGCTGTTGTAACTTCTTCTGCATTAATCCATTTGATTTCAATTTCACTATCAAAAGCAAATCCTGCGTGCTTTAATGCTTCTGCTACTGAAATATAAGCATCTTGTAATTCTACATATTTACCAACTAGAGCGATTTTTGTTGATTTAGTTAGGTTTTTAACTTTATCTACTAAAGAAATCCACTCTGTCATATCTGCTTCATTTGTTTGAAGTTTTAAATGATTACATGCGATGCTATCTAATCCTTGAGCTTGTAAAGCTAATGGGATTTCGTAAAGAGTATCTGCGTCTACACATTCGATTACATCTTTCGCATCCACATCACAGAATTGAGCAATTTTATCTTTCATTTCTTGAGGTACAGATGTTTCTGAACGTAATACGATCACATTTGGTTGAATACCAATGCTACGAAGTTCTTTTACACTGTGCTGAGTTGGTTTTGTTTTTAACTCACCAGCTGCTTTAATATAAGGAACAAGCGTACAGTGAACATACATTACGTTGTCGCGGCCTACATCGCTTTTAATTTGACGAATAGCTTCCATAAATGGTAATGATTCGATATCACCAACAGTTCCACCGATTTCAGTGATAACAACATCCGCGTTCGTTTCGCGACCCGCACGGAAAACTTTATCTTTAATCTCATTTGTAATATGTGGGATAACTTGTACAGTTCCTCCTAAGTAATCTCCACGACGTTCTTTTTGTAAAACTGTAGAATAAACTTTACCACTAGTTATATTGTTGAATTTAGTAACATTAATATCAACAAATCTTTCATAATGCCCTAAGTCTAAGTCTGTTTCTGCACCGTCATCTGTTACGAAAACTTCACCATGTTGATAAGGACTCATTGTTCCTGGGTCTAAGTTAATGTAAGGATCGAACTTTTGAATTGTTACATTTAATCCTCTGTTTTTTAGTAGTCGTCCTAAAGATGCTGCTACAATCCCTTTACCAAGAGAAGAAACTACGCCACCTGTTACAAAAATATACTTTGTCATAATTGAGCCCCTTTCATTTTTAGCATTCGTATTTTATTTTCCTTACAAGAAATTACAAAGCTAAACCTTTATAAAAAATTATTTAATAACATTTTGTATGCATGCTTTATTGTCATCCAAAATTGGGTTTTTTCATGCAAATTTTTAACATTTGAATCTAAATCAAACATTTCATTTATTGTTTTATTACATTAAGTATTTGTAAAAAAACAAAGACGCCCCCTATTTAAAATAGGGAGCGTCAAAATATATTTCGTTCTTTTTAAAGAGCCCAATAAGAATTCTACTCATTCAGTACTTAAAAGTCAAGAACTTATCGTTCTTCTTCCTCTTCAAATTCATCTAATTCTTCATCGTCTTCATCTTCTAGTTCTAAATCTTCATCATCAATTTCAATGTCTTCATCGTCTTCATCGATTTCTTCGTCATCAAACTCATCAGTTTCATCATCATCAACTAGATCTTCATCTATCTCGTCTAATTCAAGTTCTTCCTCTTCAAACTCATCTTCATCAGAATTGTCATAATCTTCGAACTCTTCATCTTCTTCAACCTGTTTACGTTTCTTCTTAGGTTTTGCAACAGGTAATACTTCTTCTTCAGCTTGATCATATGGATACCAAGCGCGTAATCCCCAACGATTTTCACCTAAACATACGAAACGTCCATCAATATTTAGTTCTGTATAAAATTGAGGAAGTTTTTCTAATAGTGCCTCTCTAGTTACACCTAAAACTGTTGCCATTTGGTCAACTAAATCATAAAAAGAAATAGGTTCCTTTGTTTCTGAAAAAAGTTCATATGCTAATTCAATAAGCGATAATTCTTTTAATTGCTCTTCCGAGTATTGCTTTAAACTCAAGGTAAGCACTCCTTTAAAAATAATATTTTCACCATAATTCAATAACATTATGTATAAATTTTACTAGTTAGTTATAAAATACATATCTTTCATTATAAACAAAACTAAGTTAAATATGCTAGCACCTTGTCTATATTTTTCAATATTAGATTAATTTTTCGCGAAAATAGTAAAATGAGCGTCTAAAAAGACGCCCATTCTATCTAGCTCCAGTCACATGCCCCTTTTGCTGTCTTAAAGCGGACAAGTGGCTTTTCGCAATTCTTTTTTACATATTTCTACGGTATTGTCCGCCTACTTCATATAATGCTTGAGTGATTTGCCCTAAACTAGCAACGCGAACAGTATTCATTAGCTCTTCGAATAGATTGCCATTTTGACGAGCAACTTGTTTTAATTGTTCTAGAGCGACTTGTGCTTCTGATTTATGTTTCACTTGGAATTGCTCTACATGATCAATTTGCGATTGTTTTTCTTCGTAGCTTGATCTAGCGATTTCCATTGTATTGATTGATTCCATTTGTTCGTTCGGATTGATGTAAGAATTTACCCCTATGATAGGAAGGTCACCATTATGTTTAAGTGTTTCATAATAAAGTGATTCTTCTTGAATTTTACCGCGTTGATATTGAAGCTCCATCGCACCTAATACGCCACCACGGTCACTGATTCTCTCAAACTCTTTTAATACTGCTTCTTCTACTAAGTCTGTTAACTGCTCAATGACAAATGATCCTTGGATTGGATTTTCATTTTTCGATAGACCATTTTCCTTTTGAATAATAAGCTGAATCGCCATTGCACGACGTACAGATTCCTCAGTAGGAGTTGTAACAGCCTCATCATATGCATTTGTATGAAGTGAGTTACAGTTATCATATAAAGCCAGTAATGCTTGTAACGTTGTACGTATATCATTAAATGCCATCTCTTGAGCATGTAATGAGCGACCTGATGTTTGAACATGGTATTTAAGTTTTTGGCTACGTTCAGATGCACCATATTTTTCTTTCATCGTAACAGCCCAAATTCTTCTCGCTACACGTCCTATTACTGAGTACTCTGCATCAAGTCCATTACTAAAGAAGAACGATAAATTATGTGCAAAATCATCAATTTTCATGCCTCGACTTAAATAATATTCAACGTAAGTGAATCCATTTGATAAAGTGAATGCAAGTTGTGAAATTGGATTTGCTCCAGCTTCAGCAATATGGTATCCAGAAATAGAAACTGAATAATAATTACGAACACTATTATCAATGAAATACTGTTGAATATCGCCCATCATTTTTAAAGCGAATTCTGTTGAGAAAATACATGTATTTTGCCCTTGATCCTCTTTTAAAATATCAGCTTGAACAGTACCACGAACTTTTTGTAAAGTTACTCTCTTGATTTCAGTGAATTCTTCAACTGTTAAAATTCGGCCTAATTCTTTTTCTTTTAATTCAACTTGTTGATGGATAGCAGTGTTTAAGAACATAGCTAAAATAATTGGTGCTGGACCATTAATTGTCATAGAAACAGATGTTGAAGGACTACATAAATCAAAACCATTATAAAGCTCAATCATATTATCTAAAGTACATACATTTACACCACTCTCACCAATTTTCCCAAAAATATCAGGACGAATTGCTGGGTCTTCTCCGTATAGAGTTACTGAATCAAATGCTGTACTTAAACGTTTAGCTGGGTCATTCTCACATAGATAGTGGAATCGTTTATTTGTTCTGCTTGGAGGTCCCTCACCAGCAAATTGTCTCTTCGGATCTTCATCTTGGCGCTTGAATGGGAAAACTCCAGCTGTAAATGGGAAATATCCTGGCACGTTTTCTTTCGCTACCCATCTTAATAAATCTCCATAATCTCGATAAGTAGGTACAGATACTTTCGGTATTTTTGTGCCCGATAAAGTTGTAGTTGTTAACTCAACTTTAATTTCTTTATCTCTAATTTTTTGAATTAATTGATCTTGTGAATATGCTTCTTTAATTAATTTAAAATGATTTAGAGCTTGTTTTGTAGATGGAGCAAGAGATTCTTCAAATTTATTTTTCAAATCTACTAATGTAGGTTTTGCATCTTCAATATTTTGTGACTCTATTTCAGACAGTGTTCCTTCAATTTGATAAAGCTTTGAAGCTTTTGCTGCCTCAAGTTCAGTGTTTTCGTGATAGTTTCTTATAGTTTCAGCAATTTCTCTTAAATAAAAACGACGATTACTTGGAATAATGACATGTTGTTTCTCAACATTACCCGGCTTAATATATGTCGTATTCCATTCATTAGCAGTGTGTTTTTCAATTGATTTTGTTAAAGCTAAAAATAAATTATTTGTTCCTGCATCGTTGAACTGGCTAGCTATTGTTCCGTATACAGGCATTGTAGCTATATCATCATGGAAAAGATGGCGACTACGTTGATATTGTTTTTGAACAAGACGTAATGCATCTTCTGAGCCTTGACGTTCAAATTTATTAATTGCAATCAAATCTGCAAAGTCAATCATATCAATCTTTTCTAATTGAGAAGGTGCTCCAAATTCACTTGTCATAACATACAGATGAATATCACTGTACTGTGTAATTGCAGCATCACCTTGACCTATACCACTTGTCTCAACAAAAATAACATCAAAATCAGCTGTTTTTAAGATTGAAATAGTATCCTCTAATGCATTTGAGATTTCAGATTGACTATCTCGAGTAGCTAAACTTCTCATATATACATTTGGATGGTGAATTGAATTCATACGAATACGATCACCTAATAATGCTCCACCTGTTTTACGTTTTGTTGGATCAATTGAAACAATACCGATAGTTTTTTCTGGAAACTCTTGAATAAAACGGCGCACTAGCTCATCTGTTAATGAACTCTTACCCGCTCCACCAGTACCAGTCATACCAATTACTACACTTTTACTAGTTTCTGATTTTTCTAATGTTGCAGCCATCTCTAAGCTTGAATCTAGAGAACCTTTATTTTCAGCTAGAGTAATAAATCTAGCAATTTCTTTATGATTTGTAGCAGATAGTTTTTGAACGTTTTCTAAGTCCTTCAAAGGCGGAAGAAAATCTGTGCTTTGTAACATATGATTGATCATTCCTTGAAGTCCCATTATACGGCCATCTTCAGGTGAATAGATTTTAGTGATTCCGTATCCTTCTAGCTCCTCTTGCTCTTTAGGCAAAATTACGCCACCACCGCCACCAAATAACTTGATGTGGGATGCGCCTCTTTCTTGAAGCAAATCGTACATATATTTAAAGTACTCCATATGTCCACCTTGGTAGGAAGAAATTGAAATACCTTGTACATCCTCTTGAATTGCTGCGTTAATAATTTCTTCAACAGAGCGGTTATGGCCTAAGTGAACAACTTCAACACCATTTTCTTGCAATAATCTTCTAATCATATTGATTGACACGTCATGGCCATCAAATAAGCTTGATGCAGTTACGAAACGAATCTTGTGCTTAGCTTGATACTTTTCTACCATACTAATCATCCCCCGAAATTATAATTACCTTTTTTTGTAAAAGAAAACTTGGTAAAGGGCAATCAATATTCCTTGTACCAAGTGATCCTAATCATTCGTAAAGCGAAAAGAAGAATAAAAATTAACTTTTATAGCATTCTTGAGATTACTAGTTTTTGAATTTCTTGTGTTCCCTCATAGATTTGAGTGATTTTAGCATCTCGCATAAAGCGTTCTACCGGATAGTCCTTCGTATATCCATATCCACCGAATACTTGTACTGCCTCTGTTGTAACTTTCATTGCAGTATCTCCAGCAAGTAATTTTGACATTGCAGATTCCTTACCATATGGAAGTCCATTAGATTCCAACCAAGCAGCTTGGTATGTTAATAGACGAGAGGCTTCGATACTTGTAGCCATATCAGCAAGTTTAAATGAGATACCTTGTTGAGCAATAATTGGTTTTCCAAATTGAACACGCTCTTTAGCATAATCAACTGACGCATCTAAAGCACCTTGTGCAATACCTACCGCTTGAGCTGCAATACCATTTCTGCCCCCGTCAAGGGTTTGCATTGCAACTTTAAATCCTTTACCTTCTTCACCTAATAGGTTTTCAGCCGGAATACGACATTCTTCAAAGATAATTTCAGTTGTTGGCGATGAACGAATACCTAATTTACTTTCTTTCTTACCAACTGAAAAACCTGGTGTATCACTTTCAACGATAAATGCAGAAACCCCGTGTTTATTTGTCGGATCAGTCACTGCAAATACTACGTAAATTTCCGCTTCTCCACCATTAGTAATAAATATTTTTGAACCATTTAAAATATATTCGTTTCCTTCTTTTTTAGCAGTCGTTCTCATACCACCAGCATCTGATCCAGATCCTGGTTCAGTTAACCCATAAGCACCAATTTTTGTTCCTTGTGCTAACGGTTTTAAGAATTTTTGTTTTTGTTCTTCAGTACCAAATTTATATATCGGCCAACTAGCTAATGAAGTGTGTGCTGATAAAGTTACACCCGTTGAAGCGCAAACTCTTGAAAGCTCTTCAACCGCGATAACGTAAGCTAAATAATCACTACCGATTCCACCATATTCTTCTGGGAATGGAATGCCTGTTAATCCCAACTCAGCCATTTGATCAAATATTGAACGATCAAATTTTTCATGCTCATCACGCTCAGCTGCTGACGGAGCAACCTCATTTCTAGCAAAATCTCTTACCATTTTACGAATCATTTCATGTTCTTCACTTAAACGAAATTGCATAGATCATTTCCCCCGATTTTTGCTAGGACAAGGATCACAATCAAATGAAAGGTTTTAATTAAAGATCATTATTTTATATCCTATTCCCCTTAACTTAATTGCTTCCTTATCACTGCCATGTTGTTTTTGTCGATTTTTGTAAGCGTTAACAAAATATTTTCTACTTTGACTAAAAAGATAGTCTACTTCGTATAATATTAGACAAAAATCTGAAAATTCCTGTTATTTTTTGTAGAAAAATTTTTAAGCCTGGAAGGAAGGAAAAACAGGATCAAGTTAATAGGCAATAATAGAAAAGCAAAAAAAATAACAGCTTAAGGGAGGCAGTACTTAGGTAGAAAGAAATATTTCCCTCCATACCTTTCCTGCTCCTCCCATACCCTGCTTTTCTTGCTTTTCTCTCTTATCGTACCTCTACTAAAACAGCGTCACCTTGACCACCACCGCTACAAATTGCAGCAATTCCAAGGCCTCCGCCTCTTGCTTTTAGTGCATTAATTAAAGTTACGATGATTCTTGCACCACTTGCTCCAATTGGATGTCCTAGTGCAATAGCTCCACCATTTACATTTATTTTTTCTAAAGGTATATCCGCAATTTTCGCACTTGCTAAAACTACTGCTGCGAATGCTTCGTTAATTTCAAATAAGTCAATATCTGAAATCTTTTTATTTGTTTTTTGTAATAATTTTTGAATGACATATCCCGGAGTTCTAGGGAAGTCCTTTGCTTCTACAGCCATTGATTCTGTTGCAACAATTGTAGCTAAAGGTAAGTAGCCATTTAGTTTTGCTTCTTCCTCACTCATTAACAATAGTGCTGCACCTGCGTCATTTAATCCAGGTGCATTTCCAGCTGTGATCGTTCCGTCGCGATCAAATGCTGGAGATAGCTTAGCTAGTTTTTCAATAGTAGTATCTTCCCTTGGACACTCGTCTACTTCTATTTTTGTTACGACTCCTTTTTTGCCAACTGACTCAATCGTTACAATCTCTTCTTCAAATTTACCTGTTTTAATCGATTCAACCGCAAGTTGTTGACTACGAAGTGCCCACTCATCTTGTTGTTCACGAGATATGTCTTCGAGTTTAGCAACTTCACTTCCATATGTACCCATATGAACTCCAGTAAATGAACAAGTTAAGCCATCTACTAGAAGGCCATCCTTTAATTCTGTGTTCCCCATTTTATTTCCCCATCTAATAGAGGTTTGATAATAAGGAGTATTGCTCATGGATTCCATTCCACCTGCAACAATACGTTTACTTTCGCCAGAACGAATCAATAAATCAGAAAGCATAACACTACGCATACCAGATGCACATACTTTATTAATTGTTTCTGATCTTGTTTCCCAAGGTAATCCTGCATTACGAAGTGCTTGTCTTGAAGGTAATTGTCCTTGTCCACCTTGTAAAACTGTACCCATTATTACATCATCAATCATTTCTAATGGATGGTTAACACGGTTCAATGTCTCTTTAATTGCGATACCACCTAACTGAGCAGCACTAAAGTCCTTTAAGGCGCCTCCAAAACGTCCGATTGGTGTACGAACTGCACTTACTATAACTGTTTTACTCATCCCATTTTCCCCCTTAAAATATTATCTATTTCTCCTCTATAATAAAATTCTATAATCAATCAATTCACCAAATAAAAAACGCCAGCAGGCAGTCTGAAAGGTGTACAAGTTGCACACCTTTCATTGTTATTTTATGAAGATTGAAAAGTTATAGAACTTTTATGAAGCTTGGTTTTGTTTGTCACCAAAAATCGATAACTCTAAAAGCTCTGCTATATCAAGTGTTTTAACAGCTTCTTCTACTTCTTTTGCTTTTGTTCCATCTGATAACATTGTTAAGCAATAAGGACAACCTGTTCCAATTACATTCGGACTAACTGCAAGTGCTTGTTCAGTACGCGTTACATTAATGCGATTACCAACATGCTCTTCCATCCACATTAATCCTCCACCCGCTCCACAGCACATACCTGTTTCACGTTTACGCTCCATTTCAACTAGTTTGACGCCAGGAATTGCACGAAGAATATCCCTAGGAGCTTCATAAACTTCATTGTATCGGCCTAAATAGCATGAATCATGGTAAGTAATTACTTCATCTACTTGATGAACCGGCTTTAACTTACCTTCTTTAACCAATTGAGATAATAATTCTGTATGATGATAAACTTCTATTGATAAACCAAAATCAGGATATTCATTTTTAAATGTGTTATAAGCATGCGGGTCAATTGTGACTAATTTGCTTACTCCCGATTTTTCAATTTCTGCGATATTATTACTTGCTAACTCTTGGAATAAGAATTCTTGACCTAAACGTCTAGGTGTATCACCAGAGTTTTTCTCCTTATTACCTAAAATAGCAAACTTAATTCCAGCTTCATTCATTAGTTTCGCAAATGCTAATGCGATTTTTTGACTACGGTTATCATATGAACCCATTGCACCAACCCAGAATAAGTACTCAATTTCTTCTCCAGCTTTCTGAGCTTCTTTTACTGTTGGAATATGGATACTTTCATCAAGTTCTCTCCAGTTTTCACGGTCTTTACGATTTAATCCCCATGGATTTCCTTGACGTTCGATATTTGTCATTGCACGTTGAGCATCTGGTTGCATCTTACCTTCTGTTAAAACTAAATAACGACGTAAATCAATAACCTTTTCAACATGTTCATTCATTACTGGACATTGATCTTCACAGTTACGACAAGTTGTACATGCCCAAATCTCTTCCTCAGTAATTACATCGCCAATTAAACTTGGACTATATTCCAATGTTGCCGCTGATTCTTGTTTTCCTTGTGAAGCAAATGCTAATTGATTTCCTTTTGTTTTAGAAAACGCAACAGTTGGAACCCAAGGTGCACGAGACGTTACAACTGCCCCTGTTTCAGTTAAATGATCACGAAGTTTTAAAATTAAATCCATTGGTGACAGCATTTTTCCAGTTGCAGTAGCAGGACATACATTTGTACAACGACCACATTCTACACATGCATATAAGTCAATTAATTGCGACTGACGGAAGTCGCTTATTTTTCCAACACCAAATGTCTCTTGCGTTTCATCTTCAAAATCTATTTTTTCTAATTTTCCTGCCTTCGATAAGCGATTAAAATACACGTTCGCTGGACCTGCAAGTAAATGTGCGTGCTTTGATTGTGGTACATATACTAAGAAAGTTAAAAGTGAAATTAAGTGAATCCACCAAGCAACATAAAAGAATGAAATTGCTAAAGGTTCACTAATACCATTAAAAATTGTTGCAACTAAAGATGCGATTGGTTCGTGGAAGCTCGTTCCATCTCCACTCCAAATGATTCCCATTCCATTACCAAACAGAGTTGATAACATTAATAAACCAATGAAAATTAAGACTAACCCGCTTTTCCAACCTCTTTTTAATCGAACTAATTTTTCAATATATCGTCTATGGAAGGCCCAAACAACTGCCACCAATATTAGTAACGCAACGATTTCTTCAAAAAATGTAAATGCACCATATAAAGGTCCAAGTGGTAAATGTACTCCAGGAACAAGACCTCTTAAAATAAAGTCTAAAGCTCCAGCTTGAACTAAAATGAATCCATAAAAGAATAACAAATGAATAAATCCACTTTTCTTATCCTTCAATAGCTTTTTTTGCCCAAAAACATTGACCCAAATTTTTTGAAAGCGATCTTTCAAATTTCTTTCAAATTCTTCTTTTTTACCAAGTTTAATGTAGGCAATTCTTGTTTTAATTAGGTAAATGAATAAATAAATTGCATAAACTGTAATTGCCACAAACCCTAGTGCGTTCAAATACAAAAGTGCATGATCCATGATGTATTCCTCCCCCAATTTTCCCGGCTATAAAGAAAACGCTTACTGTTTAAAAATTTATAACCATAGTAATATTCAGAAAATATATACTTTAATTATATTATGAATGACTATTCAGTCAAATACTTTTTCATATTAAGTTGGCTCTTTTTCATATTCTTCAATTTATATGGTCATACTATCAACACGTAAAAGGTAAAGGAGTTTAATTATATGATTCTTTGCATTTGCTTAATTGCTCTACTCTTTCTTATACTCCTTGCTAGCTTAGATCTTTATTTTGGTTATAAAGCTTTTCATAAATATGATAAAACTTGTCCATTTAAAAAAAGATATAGTGAAACAATGTTAATAACAGAAGGTAATGAATTGTACAAGCATCTTCTAGACGATATAACAGGAGCAAGTAGTAGCATATCTATGCTTTTTTATATTGTTCGAAACGATGATACATCCGAAAAATTTTTATCACTGCTCGAAAGGAAAGCTCGGGAAGGATTACAAGTACGCTTACTTGTTGATTGGATCGGAAGCTTTAGACTAAAGCGTGAACGAATAAAAAAACTAAAAGAAAATGGCGTGGAAGTACTTTTTAATCGGCGAACCGGATTTCCATATACTCTCTATCGGTTTCAACACCGAAACCATCGTAAGATTACAGTAATAGATCAAAAAACCGGCTATTTTGGCGGTTTTAATATTGGCAAAGAATATATTGGTTTTGATGAAGACTTAGGTTATTGGAGAGATTATCATATTCGAATGACTGGTGAAGGTGTAAAAGATTTGCACGTTCAATTTTTAATTGACTGGGTTAGAAGTGGCGGAGAATCCTATACGCTAATTAATGACGGTGAATTAGCAAAAGGAAAAATTGAGCATCACTTCTATTCGTCGGACTTTGTACGCATTGAGAACCTATATAAAGATTTAATTGATCAAGCAAAAAAACATATTTATATTGGTACACCTTATTTTATTCCAACAAAAAAACTGATGAACGCACTTCTTGCCGCTCTTAATCGAGGCGTCCAAATATGCGTAATGATCCCAGAAAAAGAAGACCACAGACTAGTTAAAGAGGCCAGTTTTCCACATCTCCTTTTAATTTTAGAAGGTGGCGGGGAAGTTTTTCATTATCAGAAGGGGTTTTTTCATGCAAAAGTACTACTCATCGATGATTGTTGCTGTGATGTAGGATCCGTTAACTTTGATCGTAGAAGTCTTTGCATTAATGATGAATGGAGTTGTATTTTTTCAAGTGAGTCTTTCATATTGAAGATCAAGGAAATATTTATTAAGGACTTAGAGCACTCAAAATCATATCCTACCCAGCATTATAAAAATACAACATTCTTATGGAAGTGTCGCAAGCTTTTATCTAAGCTTCTTTCTCCATTAATGTAGTTTTTTTAGGTATACAAAAACCAAGTTAGAGGTGAACAAAAAATGATCATTCGATTCGGATATGTATCACATGCATTATCTTTATATAATTGTTCACCTGCAAAAACTCTTACATTTACACGTTATAAGGCTCTTGACCGAGAAGAGCGTTTAGAGAAATTAATGTATGTTACCTCGCAAAATATCGAAAATACGTATAGAGCACTTCATTATAATGTGGGACAACAAATCCCCTTATATAGAATGTCCTCTTCAATGGTCCCTTTGGCGACTCATCCAGATGTAGAATTTGATTATATAAATATTTTTCACAAACAATTTAAAGAAATTGGTGATTTTATCAAGAAGCATGAATTAAGAGTTAGTTTTCATCCTAACCAATTCACGCTTTTTACAAGTGATAAACCTCATATAACTGATAATGCTGTGATTGATATGGAATATCATTATAAAGTTCTTGAAGCAATGGGTATTTCAGACGAAAGCGTCATTAATATACATATTGGAGGAGCCTATGGAAATAAAGAGCTTGCTATCCAACGTTTTTATGAAAATATAAAAAAGCTCCCTACACACATTAAAAAACAAATGACTTTAGAAAATGACGATAAAACGTATAATACCACTGAAACACTAATGGTTTGCAAAAACGAAGGCATTCCGCTCGTATTTGACTATCATCATCATATGGCAAACTTATGTGAAGAGCCGTTAGAGAAATTATTACCCCTTATATTCTCTACTTGGGATCATACAGATTTGAAGCCTAAAATTCATATTTCATCTCCGAAATCCGATAAAGAGTTTAGAGCGCATTCAGATCTAATTGACCCTGATTTTATTAAGCCTTTTTTTGACATTGTCAGATCAATTGGAAGTGATATCGATATAATGATTGAATCGAAAAAAAAGGATTTAGCTCTATTGCAGTTAATGGAAGATCTTTCGAAATGGAGAGGTTATAAGCGAATAAGTGGTGGAATAATCGAAGTTACTTAAGAAGAGTAACGAAATGATAACAACAGGAAATAAAGGGGTCAAGAAAGCATTTAAAAAGCTCATTTCTACATGCGTAGCCCTTAAGGAAGTTTTAACTTACCTTGAGGGTTTCTTTCATTTGGCAATATCTTTAAAACAACTGATTCATTATGGATTGCAATGATATGATGGTTTATAGATATTCACCTACAGGTCTTACTTCAATTCTACTATAAAGGCGGTTTGTAAATGAACTATCAAAGTGCGCTACAACAATACATAAAAGCGACAAATACACATGATTTTAATCAAGCAAAAAAATATATTCATAAGGACGCCATTTATTGGTTTTCAGACAAAACCTGTACTTCTTTGCTAGAAATTCAGCAGTATTTTGAGAATGCCTGGAATGTAATTCAAGATGAAGTTTATACAGCTACGAATGTAAAATGGTTAACTATCGATCAAAATTCTGCTTCATGTGTTTATCAATTTCAATATGAAGGCTATATGAACGGGAAGTTTGTAATTGGACATGGCAGGGCTACTAATTTATTTACTAAGAATGAACATGGTGAATGGAAGGTTATTCATGAGCATTTGAGCGGCATTTCCTAAGCCTTTATTCTTTCATGAGTTAAAGTATATTATTTGTATAAAAAACGCTCAGATTATTAATCTGAGCGTTTTTCACTACCATTATGCCAGCTGTTATCGTTATCGTTTTCATTGTTTTTATAACGATTATTGCACCCATGACATCCTTCGTTATGTTCATTTCTGCCTTGATCATTATCACTTCTTCTTAATTTGCGGTTATCATTATAGTCATTTTTTTTTTTGTCTTGATGCTTTTCATTGTTGTTGTATTGTTTCTTTTGATTTTGCTTCGATGATTCATGATGTTCATCTTGGTTTCTATGATTCCATTGACGCTGCTTATTTCCCCAGTGCTCTTCTTGATGTCTATTATTTTGAACTTCTTTTGGATGACCATTATCATTTTCTTTATCTTTTATGATTGTAGGTGACTTTATAATAGATTTATCCTTGTAATTATTTTCGCCTTTTATGACTTTCGTTGAATTTGAATTAAAACTTTTTTCTTGTTTATTTTGATTTTGACTTTGATTTTGTTTATGATTTTGAATTTTAATCTTTGGCTGATCAAGTTCCTTAGAATTTGGGATATTAAAATGATTATCACTTTCTTGAATATCCTTCAATTCGTGATTTAGCACACTTTGTTTATTTTCAAATTCTTTATTCATCTCACCAGTTAATTTGATTTTTTTATTTGGTTCAATTACTTTAGACTTCTCCATTTCACCAACTAAATCATCCATAACTAAATGTAGGGGCTCCTGTTTCCAGTTATCCATTTTATTGATCACTTTTTTACCTTGTTCATTGTGAGCTTTTAAATCAATAACATTTAACTGTTTGTCCAAAATTAATGACACTTTTGCCCCAGAATCAATTGTAACCTTTCCTGCTGCTAATGCTTCTTCTCTGTTTAAATTTATAAATGTAAAAGAGAAAAGTATTAATCCACTCACAATTACGACAGGTATTAATTTAGGGATGCTCAATTTCATTTTTTTATTCAAAATGATTGCATTGTTGGGGAACTGAATTTCTTCACCAATTGAATAGGACGACAATAGTTTTTTACATTTTAAATACTCTCCGTTCGCAGTTAGTACAACTACGGATGAGCGATTTACTTTTAATACAATACCATTGTTCATCTTCAGTTCCCCCTTTTTAAATAGTTTTGTAAATAAATATACTCATTGACGCTTATAATACTCATGGCAATAATATATTTTCTATGTTTTTCAAGCGTTTTTCGGCTTATATTCACTTTAGTTTCTAGTTTGTTCATCGGTAATTTTTTCTTATTATATAGAAAAGTTAACATTTCTTCATCAGATGTAATAAGGTCTACAACTGAAAAAATATGCTCCCTTGTGTCTTCATGTTTAGGTGAAACCTCTACTAAACTTTCTAATGAAATTCCAAATTGTTTAAGCATCTCACTGAAATGAATAATTTCCTCTTTACGATTTATTTCATCAAAATTTTTTATATAAGTGCTATATACATGGTCGTCATATTGTTTATGCAGATCCTCGGACCCAGTTTGTTCTGAAGTTAATAATTGATACTTAGATTCCTTGCGAAAGTGATCGATTAATTCTCGCTTTATGATCAACTTTGCAAAAGATAGAAATGACGCACCTTTTTTATATGAATATAGTTTAATAGCTTCATGAAATGCATTTAAACCGATACTAAATTCATCTTCTTGATTTGTAATAAATCTTCCACAAATAGTAGAAACAGTTTTGTTTATAAAAGGGGTATATTGAACTATAAAATCATCTAGTTCTTTTGATGAAGACTGTTGTATTGTTAATACAATATCTTCAATTTTTTCTTTTCTTTTATAAAGCGTTTGAAAAATTGTAAGTAACAAGACCCCATCTCCTTTCAAAAGAGGATTGCTTGGCTATTAAAACTTAAAGGCGCCTCCACTCATTATATAATCAATGAATATCAGAGGCACCATTTTAATTTAACCGTTTGCAATTAAGCATATCGCATCTTATGAAATGTTTCATGTGATTTTATTGAAAGGCGAAAGGAAAAATTTACTTATTAGTCTTCATGATGTCCATTTCCGTGGTTTTCACCTTGATCATTTGAATCCTCATTTTTTTTCCATTCGTGCTTTTCATTTTCCTTATGTTTCCCACGATTTTCATGTTCACCTTGGTTTCCTTGGTGTTCTTGATTTCTATGGTTTGTACCATTTTCGTGTTTTACTACATGTTTTTCTACGTGCTTTTCTACGTGTTTTTCTTCTTTTTCAACTTTTACTTTTTTTACTTTAACTGGTTTTACTTCTTTTGACTTATGTTCAACTTTATGTTGATCTTCCTTATGCTCTACTTTTACAGGTTTTGTAGCAACTTCAGTAGCGTCATCTTTGTCTTCATTTTCACCTTGATTATCTTCATTAACATTTTTCACGTCTTTGTCATTTACGTCTTCAATTTTCGTTACAGTTGTAATAACTTCTGGTGTAGCTGATTGATCTGTAGTTGCATCAGGGTATTGAACTGTAATAACAGGTTTTAAAGTAGTTGAATCCTGTTCTGTATTCTTTAAGACTTTTTCTAATCTTTCAGAAATTTTGTTAAAGCTCTTTTCAATATTTTTAGCAATCGCAGCTTTTGCTTTTGGATTTTTAACTTGATCTAAAACGTTTGCTAAAACTAGTAAATTGTTATTTAAATGGTGTTGAATTTTTGCAATTTCTTTTTGCTCTTTTGTTAATTTTTGTTTTTCATCTTTTTCAACATGTTCTTTTTCAGTTTCTTGTTTGTCTGAGTCTTGTTTGTCTGTCTCAGCTTTTTCTTGATCGTCTTTTTCTTGTTTATCTGTATCTTGTTTATCCGTTTCAGCTTTTTCTTGATCTTCTTTTTCAGTTTCTTGTTTGTCTGTATCTTGTTTATCTGTCTCAACTTTTTCTTGATCTTCTTTATCTACTTCTGTAGTTGTTTTTTCTGAAGTCGTTGGTACAGTAACAGTTGGTAACTTAACATCGAGTTGGCCTTGAGCATTTTCCATCTGACCTAAAGCTTCTTTTATTGTTTCTTTTGCTAAATCTTCTTTGCCATCTTTTATTAATTCTCTTGCTTCATGAATACGTTCTTGTGCAAATTCTGCTAAAAGTTCTGCTTCTTTAACTTTGTCTGTTGTTAGTAATAGTTGGATTTTTTCTACAGTTGTTTTTACAAAGTAAAAGAAATCACCTTTAACTAATGCAGGTGCTTCTTCCTTTTGATCAGTTGGTGAAACTGTATCATTTTCAGCAGCCAGTACTGAACTAGAAAATCCTAACTGAGATAATAATAATGCTGTTGCAGTTGTATGTACTAATAACTTTTTCATGAATTTTTCCCCTTTGTAAAAATTTCTTTATTTATTCTCACTATAACTATTCGTAGAGAGTTTCATTTTTTAGGGGGTCGTTTTAAAAAAAAATTTAAAAAATTAATAAAAATATGGTGAAACTTGTTTTCTTTCCCTATTTACCGACAAATTTTTATAAATTAACAAACTAAAATATTACAAAATCATACTTTTCTAACAAAAAAAGTACCATACCCTAAATTGGGGCATGGTACTTTCATTAATTACTTACATTTTTTCTGGTGCAGAAACTCCAACTAAAGCTAATGCATTTTGTAATGTAACTTGAACTGATTTCATTAAAGCCAGTCTAGCTTTTGATTTTTCAACATTTTCAGCATCTAACACTTTTTCTGCATTATAGAAGCTGTGGAAAGTCCCCGCTAATTCAAACACATAGTTTGTAATGTGATGAGGAGTACGTTTTGAAGCAGCTAATGAAACCGCTGCTGGGAATTCTCCTAATTTCTTTAATAACTCATATTCTTTTTCAGATGAAACAAGGCTGTAATCAGCTTCCCCATTGTAAACAATACCCATTTCTTCTCCTTGACGAAGAATACTACAAACTCGAGCGTGAGCGTATTGTGAATAATAAACAGGGTTTTCATTTGATTTAGAAACAGCTAAGTCCATATCAAAGTCTAAATGTGAGTCACAACCGCGCATTGCAAAGAAGTAACGTGTAGCATCAGTACCTACTTCTTCCATTAAATCACGTAACGTAACAGCTTTACCTGTACGTTTACTCATTTTAACTTTTTCACCATCTTGATATAACTGAACCATTTGGATAATTTCTACCTCAAGCGTATCAGCATTATATCCTAATGCTTGAATTGCTGCTTTCATACGAGGAATGTATCCGTGATGGTCAGCTCCAAGAATATCAATTAATTTATCTGCTCCTCGACTAAGTTTGTCACGGTGATAAGCAATATCCGGAGTTAAATAAGTATAAGAACCATCGCTTTTAATTAGTACACGGTTTTTATCATCTCCATATGTTGTAGAACGGAACCAAGTCGCTCCTTCTTCTTCATATGTTTCACCGCGTTGTTTTAAATCATCAAGAGCCTCTAACACTTTGCCATTTTTATATAATGAAGTTTCTGAATACCATACATCAAATTCTACTCTGAAATTACGTAGATCGCGTTGTAGTTTTTCCATTTCTAACTTTAAACCGTACTCACGGAAGAACTTGTAACGAGCTTCTTCTGGTTCATTTATATAACGGTCACCAAATTCAGCAGCTAATGTTTTACCAATCTCAATGATATCTGCTCCATGGTAGCCATCTGCAGGCATTTCTTTATCCATTCCAAGTGCTTGCATATAACGAGCTTCTACTGAAAGTGTTAAATTATTAATTTGGTTTCCAGCATCATTAATATAATATTCACGAGTTACTTCATAACCTGCTTTGTCTAAAATATTACATAGTGAATCTCCAAATGCTGCTCCACGGGCATGACCTAAATGTAAATCGCCAGTCGGATTCGCTGAAACAAACTCAACTAAAATCTTTTCACCGTTACCAAAGTTAGTTTGGCCATATTCATTTCCAGATTTAATAATTGCTGGGATTAAATCAGTTAGGTAACTATTATCCATATAAAAATTGATGAATCCTGGTCCAGCAATTTCTACTTTTCGAATGCTTGCCTTACTTTGGTCAAAAGAATTAATTAGCTCTTCTGCAATCATTCTAGGAGCCTTTTTAGCAACTCGTGCTAATTGCATCGCCATATTTGTTGAAAAATCTCCGTGCGCTTTATCTTTTGGTGTTTCTAATACAACTTGTGGTAATTGTTCCTCCGTTGCTAATCCTGCTTTTAATACCGCAGCTTCGATTTCATTTTTTAAACGACTTTTTACTTGTTCTAATGTATTCATATCGTTGCCTCCTTAATTGATACTGTAATGTTATACGACCCAGCATTTTCATCACCTACGAATAACTTATACCCTAATTGAAGTACCCCTTTTAAAGGTCCTTCAGATACTAGAAATTGTAGTTTTTTCGTATATGCTTTCGTTTGGAATACGCCTAATTCATTTGAGAAAGTACCTTCAGTTGTTTCATTTACTCGGTATTGGTGACGCATCATAACCCCGCCATTACGAATAATTGTTACTTCCCCTTTACCTATTTTCATTGTAGCCTTTACTTTTCGGTCCTCGTGATTTTCATCAAATAATAAATATGAGACATCATCTTTTTTATAGTATAGGCCATTTGCTTGAAAACTGACTTTATCACGCCCGTGTGGATCTTTTATCAAAGTCTCAAAGTCAATTGAGACAGGTATGCCTTGTTGTCCTTTCACTTTTACACGTCCTTTTCTCCCAATGAACGTAACGAATCACATCCAAAAATCATCTTTTCCCATTTTAGCATAATCTAATAAAAAAAATAAAATAGGTAAGAAAAAAATTGTGAAAAATATTCATTAAAGTGAACGAAATAATAGGACAATCTGAAAAATTAGAGTACTTTCTTATTTCTAAAAAAATTCATAGAGCTTTTTTACATAATTTCCGTAGCTTCGTTCTTTATAATGATGAATTTCATTTAGTTATTTCGACTCCCTAAATCTAAAACTGCAGACACTATTACTCATTAAACGGCCACGGATTTCAATCGCATCAACCTACTAACAAACAATCTTGCCATGAATGTAAGGAGGATTTTTGTTTTCAATTGAAAACAGTTTATGAGACAATAAAGAACATATGATGAATAAAAGGGGTTTTTATGAAAACAATCGCACAACAATCATCTAGCAAACTATTTTTCATCGGACTAGGTATAGGAATCATTTCGTTATCGAGCATTTTTCTCATTTATTTGTACTCATTTTTCGCCCCATTCGTTGTGGGAATCATCTTGTGGTTCATTCTCAAACGAAAAGCGATCATGTTTGGCAGTTTTACAGCTGCAATAATCGGAGTACTCGCACTCATCGGCTTTATTGTTTATCTGATGTTTTTCGGTCATTTTGGACCATGATAAACAGCTTGTAAAGGGCTGTTTTTTGTTTGTTTATATTCAAAAAAACACAAAAACCCGCCAGGAAACGTAATTCCTAGCGGGTTTTCACCAATTATCGAGAAATACTCGATAAAATTAATGTGCAGATTCTGCTTTATCAATATGAATTAAATGCTTTTTATTAATAAACAAGAAAAGTACCGATAATAATACAAAACATCCACCTACATAGAAAGGTACGTGTGGATTATACCATTCAGCAAGTTTACCTGCTAAATATGGAGCAATTGCCCCACCAAGGAAACGTAAAAAGCTATATGCAGCTGATGCTGTTGAACGTTCGACTGGTGCTGCTTGCATTACTGCTGTTGTTATTAATGTGTTGTTATTACCTAAAAATGCACCAGCTATAATTACACAAACGATAACAACACTATTCGTATTTGTTCCTACTCCCATAATAAGAAGCGTAATTGCGAAAAGAGTTAACATTGCATACATCGATTTAAGCGTACCGAATTTTCTTTGAAGTTTTGGTGCCATAAATACAGATGTGATTGCTAGTAAAAGTCCCCAACCTAAGAATACGAATCCTAAACCGCGTTCCTTTAATCCCATATAGAATGGAGAGAATGCTAATAGAGTAAAGAATCCAAAGTTATATAAAAATGCTGTAATCCCTAATGTTAATAATGATCTATGTTTAAGAGCACGGAATGGATCAAGAAACGATGCTTTTTTCGTATTTTGTGTAATAGGTGTTTTTGGCATCATTAAGGATAGAGATAAAAATGCAATAACCATTAAACAAGCAACACCAAAAAATGGACCTCTCCAAGAGATTGAACCTAATTCCCCACCTAATAATGGACCAACTGATATCCCAAGACCAATTGCAGTTTCGTATAAAATAATCGATTGTGCAACACCTGATCTAGATAATGAAACAATAGCAGATAATGCAGTCGCAACGAATAGTGCGTTACCTAGACCCCAACC
The DNA here is from genome assembly GCF_042721555.1 of Gottfriedia sp. NPDC058432. Taxonomy (NCBI): domain Bacteria; kingdom Bacillati; phylum Bacillota; class Bacilli; order Caryophanales; family Bacillaceae; genus Gottfriedia; species Gottfriedia sp. NPDC058432. The sequence goes on along the minus strand of NZ_JBHXLC010000004.1, from coordinate 157,439 downwards.
TCCGCGTAACCATACTAATTCCCATATACCGCTTGAATTTCCTCCAAGTCCCGCGAAGACTGCAATAATTAGTATACCTAAAAGCAGTGTCCATTTAATTCCGATACGTGAAGAGATAAAACCTGTTATTAACATCGCGAATGCCATTACTAAATTGTAACTTGTAAAAAGAAGCGTTACATCACTTTTAGAAGCATGCATTTTTTCAGCGATTGCTGGTAAAATTGGGTCAACTAATCCAATCCCCATGAATGCGATAATACAAGCAAAACCAACAGCCCAAATTGCTTTTGGCTGATTCAAAAGACCAGATTTTTGATTTGCAGTTTGCTTCTTACGATCTGCCAAGTTTGACATATTTCATCCATCTCCCATATTATTTATTGTTCTAAAGCTTTTTGCACCCTCTGATACATCGCATTCATTTCATCTCGAATATCGTTCATTTTTTTAAGCTTTTCATCAATCATTTTTAATTGTTGAGCAAGTATTACTTCCGCCCCTAATAGCTTTTCTTTTCTTTCATCTTCATTCATTTTTTCCTTGTTTTCTCTATAATGTAATCGGAATTCTTCATACGCCTCACTAATTTCCATATATTCCTGTACCTCCTGCAAAGAAAAACCAAGAACATCACGAACATTCATTATTTTCTTTAGCCGTTCTATATGCAGATCAGAATAAAGTCGAAATCCTCCTTCACTTCTTTCAGGCGGAGAGATCAAACCGATTTCTTCGTAATAACGAATCGAGCGCTTTGTTAATCCACATTCTTTCGCTACATCATCTATTTTGTATAGCAAATCATTTCCTCCTTTCGAAATGAATTTAAATTATTTATATCACTTATCTATCTTACTCCTAATGTATCGTTAACGTCAACGTTAACTTTGTACATTTTTCTATTTTTATCTTTCTACAAAATTGTTGTTTTACTATAAAAACAGTACAAATAATCATTTTTGTTACCTATTCAAAAAACCCGAAAGATAAATACGGCTTATGCGCATTTTCTTTCGGGTTCTAACAAATATTTCAACCGAATATCGTTATCATACTTCCTTGTAAAATTCTGTTAGTCTTAGGCCGTTTGCTGTAATTTTCTCATTTTTTTAACTTTGTTTTTTCGTTTTAGCGCCCACATTGTAATCCCAGTTATCCCCAAACCAAGTGGAGCTATTCCAACTAAGGCATAAATTGTTTTTACGAACACACCACCAAAAGTTCCTCTATGCAAACTTTCTCGCCAAACAAAAAATTTATCATAGGCTGTTTCAGTATTTTTCGAAAAAGTTCCTAAATGCTTTCCTGAAAACTGATCGAAAAACTCACTGGTATTTCCTTTACCTTCAGGATCATAACTACCATCGCTTAATTGAGCTTCTATAACACCATCTTTATCCGTTGGAAGTCTCAACTTGTATAACTCACCTTCCGGGTGCAATTTATTAATTTGGGCAACTATAGTATCCAGCCCTATTTGATGTTTACCATTATCAACTGATTTAAGTTCTTCAGGATAATTCGATGTAAATTTCAATTTCAAAGATTCTTCAATCTTTTCTTGGAATGGAAATAGCATTCCTGTTATTGCTACAACAAGTAAAAAGGGTAAAGTAATAACCCCAATGAAATTATGTAATGATAGATTTTTAGCCATTTGACTTTTATTCCATTTAATTTTTAAGCTTTTAAACATTCGTTTAATGCCTGGATACCATAAATAAATACCTGTAACAAGAATTAAAATAAATGCAATTGCAACGATACCAATAATTGTTTCACCAATATCATCTAATAATAAATGTGTATGCAACTCTTTAAAAAAAGAAACGATCGATTTCTCTCTATCAAAATTACCTAATAATTTTCCATTGCTAGGATCTACATATGCATCAATTTCATTATGTCCTTTTGACATACTTGCATGATATACATCTGATAACTTTGAAGGCACATCCATCCTCGAAATTTGAAAACCTTTGTAATGTTCAAGGAAAACCTTTTCTGCTTCTTTAATTCCAACATTTCTTTCACTACTTGCAGGCTTAAAATACTGCGGATTTAATACATGCTCAATCTGATTCCCAAACACCAATACACTACCCGTTGCACAAACAGCAATAATAAAAAGTCCAAAAACTAAGCTGCTTACCAAGTGTAGAGTTAAAATAGATTTCCTTACCCCTTTTTTCATCTTCATCTTCTCCTATAGTTTGATAACAATAATCGTTCTCAATTATAAAGGTAATGATTATCATTATCAATAGGATTTTACATTTTTTGTTAAATATTATTTGTATTGCTACAAGTGTTTCAATTTCAAATCAATATAAAAAGGCGACTTTTCGCTCTAATGAACGAAAAATCGCCTTTTCAAATCTTATTATTTTACCCAACCTAATAAAATTTCACGAATAAATTTACTTGCAGCAACTTGAGTTTGCTCTGCATGATCGTAAACTGGAGCTACTTCTACTAAGTCTGCCCCAACAACGTTTATATCACTGTTTGCGATTGCTAAGATGCTATCAAGCATTTCTTTTGATGTAATACCACCTGCTTCAAGAGTTCCTGTTCCAGGAGCGTGTGCAGGATCTAATACATCGATATCAATCGTTACATATACTGGACGTCCAGCAAGCGTTGGAAGTACTTTCTTTAACGGTTCAAGCACTTCGAATTTGAATAAATTCATTCCAACTTCTTTAGCCCATTCAAATTCTTCCTTCATACCAGAACGGATTCCAAATGAATAAACATTTTTTGGTCCAATTAAATCACAAACTTTTTTAATTGGTGTTGAGTGAGATAATGGCTCACCTTCATATGAATCACGTAAATCAGTATGAGCATCAAAATGAATAATTGCTAAATCTGGGTATTTCTTGTACATAGCTTTCATTACTGGCCATGATACAAGATGCTCCCCACCCATTCCTAGAGGAAATTTACCTTCAGCTAATAAACCGTCAATATAATCTTCAATCATATCAAGGCTTCTTTGCGCGTTACCAAATGGTAATGGAATATCCCCTGCGTCGAAATACTTAACTTCTTCAAGTTCTTTATCTTGATATGGACTATATTCCTCTAATCCAATTGAAACTTCACGAATACGTGTAGGACCAAAACGAGAACCTGGTCTGAAACTTACAGTCCAATCCATAGGCATACCATAGATAACTGCTTTACTTTCTTCAAAGCTTGGATGACTCTTTATGAATACATTTCCAGAATAAGCTTCATCAAAACGCATAAATAAAGCCCCCTTATTTAGTAAGATCAGCTACAAATTTTGGTAATACGAACGCTGCTTTGTGTAGCTCTTTTGTATAATATTTTGTCTCAATATCAAAGAAACGATTCTCTTCTACTTCAAGAGGATCATGTTTTTTCGAACCGATTGTAAATGTCCACATTCCACTTGGGTATGTTGGAATATTTGCAATGTATAAACGAGTGATTGGGAAGATTTCTCTTACATCACGTTGAACTTGTGTGATTAACTCTGGCGTAAACCATGGGTTGTCCGTTTGTGCTACAAAAATACCATCTTCTTTTAATGCTTTAGAGATTCCAGCATAGAAGCCTTTTGTAAATAAGTTAACTGCAGGACCAACTGGTTCAGTTGAGTCTACCATAATTACATCGTATACATTTTCACTATTTGCAATATGCATAAATCCGTCGTCTACTTTTACTTCTACACGTGGATCTTCTAATTTCCCTGCAATTTCAGGTAAGTATATTTTAGAGTACTCAATTACTTTTCCATCGATTTCAACTAGAGTTGCTTTCTTCACGCTTGGGTGTTTTAATACTTCACGAATAACACCACCGTCACCGCCACCTACAACTAATACGTTTTCAGGATTTGGGTGTGTGAATAAAGGTACATGCGCAACCATTTCGTGGTAAACGAACTCATCTTTTTGAGTTGTCATAACCATACCATCTAAAATAAGCATGTTTCCGAACTCTTCTGTCTCTACCATGTCAAGCTTTTGAAACTCTGTTTGCTCTGTATGTAAAGTTTTATTAATTTTAGCAGTAATTCCAAAGTTTTTTGTTTGTTTTTCAGTAAACCATAATTCCATTTAATGCATCTACCCTTCTTTATCAAGATTTAGTTTGAAACATAAGTATTGTTTTGTCGGGGCTAAAACAATGCGCCTCGACTTTTCGATTATGTTCCGTATTATCCCCACTCTTCCTAATTCCTATCGGATTTGTGTTGTTACAACAATTTTTTGCCGTACAAAAGAAAAGTATAGAGTAATTTTTGTGAAATGCAAGATTTTTAAAGCTAAATTATTTGATATTTTTTACTTCGGTAATTTGAATAAAATTTCTCTTAATCTACCATACTAGTATTAAATTAGAGAAACGAATCGAGAGGAGGATACATTTTTTGTATAATATCAACTACTCTTTTCATTGGCGTACACTTCAAAAGGTCGGCATTTTGCTTACTATTATTTCAATTTCAGGAACACTATTTTTATCTTGTGTTTATCTCTTTGCAATTACGTCTACTAAACCTTCATTATTTATTGAGTCAAATTCAAGTTATTATGATCACAATCAAAAACTAATTAGTAAAACTAAGCTACTTCAAAATCGTAAAACACTAAAAATTGCAGATGTGCCTCCGATTGCGATCAATAGTATTTTAGTTTCTGAAGATCGTAATTTTTTTCATCATCATGGCTTTGACTTAAAAAGGTTGGGCTCTGCTATTTTAATTAATATAACGAAAGGACAATACGCTCAAGGCGGAAGTACAATAACTCAGCAACTTGCAAAAAATTTATATCTTTCACAACAAAAAACGATTAGTCGTAAATTAAAAGAGGCTTTTTTTACTATGAGACTTGAGTCAGCCTACAGTAAAAATAAAATATTAGAAGCATATTTAAACACCATTTATTTTGGACATGGTATTTATGGTCTAGAAACTGCGGCGAATACCTTCTTAGGAAAAGAGACAAACGAGCTTACAATTGGTGAATCTACATTTTTATTAAGTATTCCGGCTAATCCTTCAACATATGATCCTTACGTTCATTTTTCATCTGTAAAGAAAAGGCAGCGACGAATTTTATCGGCATTAGAACAAAATAAACTAATCAGCTCAAAAACTGTTAAAAATGCAATTAATGAATCGATAAAGTTAAAACCGATTAAACATACTTCAAATTCTTCATTTACATCCTATTTTCAACAAAGTGTTCAAAAAGAGATTACAGCTTCAATTGGCCAATCAATCAATAACAATGGTAGTCAAATTTATACAACATTTAATTCCACTATTCAAAAGCATATTGATCAAGCATTTGATAAATATATTAGACCACAACCTGATTTACAGGCTAGTGTAGTCGTATTAAATAGTCAAACTGGTGAAGTATTAGGTATGACTGGGGGCCGCGAGAAAGGACAGTTTTTATTTAATCGAGCAATAACGTCAAAACGACAAGTAGGAAGTACAATAAAACCAATTCTATATTACAGTGCACTTGAAAATGGTTATACCCCATCAACAAGACTTCAAAGTAAGCCTACTATATTTCACTTTGAAAATGGAGATTCATATAGTCCCAAAAACAGTGGCAATCTATACGCGCATGATTCAATTACTCTAGCTAAAGCTATTGCTGTTTCAGACAATATATACGCTGTAAAAACACAACAGGCAGTTGGTACTGACGAATTTATTAAAGCACAGAAGTTATTCCATTTAACCACACCAAATAATAAACTACCTTCAATGGCACTCGGCACTCAAGATGCCTCATTGCTCGATATGACAAGAGCATACGCACTAATTGCGAATAATGGTAAAGAAGTTATTCCTCATTTCGTAAAAGAGATTAAAACTCAAACTGGAAAGACGATTTATAAAGAAAAGTTTGATAAAAAACAAATATTAGATAAAGATCAAACCATTATTCTTAAACAACTAATGAACGGAATGTTCAACACAAATTTTTCAAGCTACTTGCCAGTAACAGGTACTAGTATTATTCCTGAACTATCAAAAGATTATTATGGTAAAACTGGAACTACAAAAACGGACAGTTGGATGATTGGATTCCATTCGAATCTTATTGTTGGAGTATGGGTTGGGTATGATCATTCAAAAAATTTAACCGCAGAGGAAGGTACACTGTCCAAGAAAGTATGGGCATCCGTTATGACAAATTTAATGGATAAAAATATAGACTCTAAACTACCTAATGATCTAGTAAAAGTTGCTATAGATGAAAAGACTGGCCTTTTGTATAAAGAAGGCTGCGGCGATAAGGTTTCACTTTATTTTCGTAGAGGGACACAACCTACAAAACCTTGTATGAATAAAAAAATGAACCAAAAACATAAAAAGGAAAATAAAGACAGTAAACCTTGGTATTCTAAATATTTACTATAAAAACAAAAGACCTCACCAAATTGGTAAGGTCTTTTGTTTGTCCTAGTCCTAGCTTTGTCCAAGCTAATATTAGTTTACTTTATTTAGTCTTAAATGTAAAAAGATTATTCGACGATTTCTTCAAATTTTTTATATAATTTACCAAAAGAAAACTCGTCAATTAGCGAGCCTTAGGGCGAAGACAGAGACGTAGTTGCACTTATACTTAATACTTAAAATTGGAAACTACGTGGACTTTCCTTCTTCGCTGCCAATTTATACTTACTTAATGTGCAAAAAAGTATACTATCCTAAAAGCACAGTTTTTAATTGGTCAGATGAATTATTCCACATCTCTTCATTGTGCGATTTTAAGAAATCGGCTAATAATTTGCGAGACTTTTCATCCATCTCTTCAACCATTATTTTTCGTTTCATCGCTTTATCCATTTTATTTACGTGGTCAGGAAGAAGTTTATATCCCCTTCTAGCTTCACGATCAACTGTCATATAACAGCCAGTTACTCCAGCATAATAAGGTCCACTTTCAGTTCGCTCCGTTGCGACCCACACTAACCAATATGGTTTTCCATTAGGAACTTCATCCTCATTTGTTAAAAACTTGATTCCTTTTTCAACTGAACTTCTTGCATGCATTGCACCGATATCTACAAAAACATCATTCTCTTGTATATCTATAAAGACTGGAGAAATATTTTCTAAACTAATTGCTCCAACACCGAATCCGCCATGCCCACTCGTTGAATCATTTTTTAATATATTAAAACCTAGTGATTTCTTTTTTGGTTGTTCAGACATTATGCCCCTCCTAAAAAATTAATGGTGTAACGATTGAATTAATCCAGTGGAAAACTGAAGGTATAGCAACCTGGAAAATTGGCTGTATTGTATAGTTATCTAATGGAGTTAATACTAAAACTAAAAATACAAATGCTCCATATTGCTCGTATTGTGACATTTTTGCACGAAGGTCATTAGGAGCCAAATCCTCTAAAATTCGATATCCATCTAATGGCGGAAGAGGAATTAAGTTAAACACAAATAATACGATATTCATTTGAACGAAAATATTAAAGAAAGAATCTAAAGTCATTGATAGCGATTGTGGGAAAGAATGAAAAAATCCGAACTTATACAATAGTGAATAAGCGATTAAACCAAGCGTCGCTAGTATTAAATTACTAATCGGTCCCGCTGCTGTCGTTAAGATACCCGCTAATCTAGGATGTTTAAAGTTATGGCGATTTACAGGAACTGGTCTTGCCCAACCAAAACCTAAAATAATAATCGCAATTGTTCCGAAAATGTCTAAATGTCTAAATGGAGAAAGCGTTAATCTGCCTTGTCTTTTTGCAGTGTCATCTCCAAATTTATAAGCTACATAAGCGTGCGCAAATTCGTGAACTGATAACGAAATCGCAACAACTAGTAATATTAATGGTATATCTTTTAATGGATATTGAAAAAATGATCCCATTCTTTACTCCTCTCAAGAAATTACTGTTTTACTTAACTGAACGGTTAATTTATTAATAGTTTAATTTATTCTTTATGATTTCTTCAATGTTAATCGATTTAATCGTTATTATTCTGACTTCCTGAGTTATAATAAAAATGACAAAACGAAGGAGGTCATAATATGCCATACGTTACAGTAAAAATGCTAGAAGGTCGCACTGAAGAACAAAAAAAAGCTTTAGTAGAAAAAGTTACTTCAGCTGTTAGTGAAACAACAGGTGCTCCAACCGAAAAGATTGTTGTTTTCATTGAAGAAATGACAAAAAACCATTATGCCGTTGCAGGTAAACGCCTAAGTGACGAATAGAATTCCTTACATACATCAACAGTAAACGTCAGACTGCCCGCCAAACGCTTTCAATCAGTCTGAAAAACAAGTTTTTAGTACTTTGTCTAAATAATGAGTAAACGGAGTAACTTCCGTTTACTGTTTTTATCTTCTTTTAGCCCCTGCTATTTCTTCAATCATTTCGATTACTTTCTTTTTCTTTTCATCAGGATTGCTATAAATTAAATCATGAGGAAAATATAACTTAGAATCGAATAACTTTTTACCAGTTATTCCATCTACTAGCTCTGATTTACGCGAGATTTCTTTCAAATCCCCGTTCGTTTGTAATAGTAGAATCGGCTTCTTTCCACCTTCTTCACCATACCTAAAGTAATCATAAGCCTCGTCTGAAATTGTATCGATAACTAAATAGTATTCTGGGTCTATATCTATTTCTAAAAATAACTCTTTTAGTTCAGCAAACTTTTCAGTATGCTTTTGCGTATCAAAGTCTACATATTGAAATAATTTTCTACTTAAGAACCGTTGACACAGATCACCTAAGATTTGGTCAGATTCCTCCTGCCATACTTGGAAATAATACAAAAGGACTGATTCATCTAATTTGATATATTCATCTAAGTCAACTTTCCCCTCAAACAATTGACCAAAATGAACTGGTACATAATTAAAATGGTAACCTGTTTCATGCAAATATTTAGCCCTTTGTAATATCTTTTGTAAAATAGCTTCTGCACTTCTAGACACAGGATGAAAGTATACTTGCCAGTACATCTGGAATCGACTAATTAAGTAGTGCTCAACAGCATGCATACCTGATTGTTTAATAACGACACCATCAGGTCGAGGACGCATAATTCTTAAAATACGTTCCATATCAAAATTACCGTAACTTACGCCAGTGTAGTATGCATCTCTAAGAAGATAATCCATTCGATCTGCATCAATCTGGCTTGAAATCATGCTCGTAACTAACTTATTCGCCGATGTTTTCTCAATGACTTCCGATACTTTCTTAGGAAAGTCATCCCCTACTTTTTTTAGAACATCATTAATTTCTGTTGAACCCTCAATAATTTCTCTCGTTAATTCTTCATGATCTAAATTAAATATCTTTTCAAATGTATGCGAAAAAGGACCATGACCAACATCATGTAATAATCCAGCACAAAGAGCTAATAAGCGATCATCATCATTCCAATCAGGACGACCAGAAAAAACATCATCTACCATACGTCTTATAATTTCATAAACGCCAAGCGAATGAGTAAATCGACTATGCTCAGCTCCATGAAACGTCAGATATGTAGTACCAAGCTGTTTAATTCTGCGTAGTCTCTGAAATTCTTTTGTTCCGATTAAATCCCAAATAACTTGATCTCTTACGTGGATATAACGATGTACAGGATCTTTAAATACTTTTTCCTCATAAAGCTTTTGGAAACGATATGACATATGTTGGCCCCCTTTCAATATGTACACTAATTCTTTATATGCTAATTGATTTACTTTCTGAACAGGACTCTTCTATCTTTCTCTTTGTAGTCCGAAGCGTTAGCCCCTCAAGGTCATAAGCCCAATTCCAATGAAGGTAAAAACCAACCTTCTACTTTTATTATTCAACTTTTGCCCCTTAATCCTTAAAAGCCAAAATTAAAATATGTATTTTATGATGTCTAGTTCCGAAAGCTAGCTCTTCGGTAATATTCCATCCATCTTCGAAGTGGAAAGATCGCCACTTCTTCAGCTGAATGGAGATATTCCCTTCAGAGCTGAACAAGCTTTCTCCACATTTCAAATTGTCTAGCTACAGGCGTTAGCCCCTCGAGGTCATAAGCCCAATTCCAATGAAGGTAAAAACCAACCTTCCTTGGATTTCGACTTATGCTTGTCGGGGCTGACCAAACGCCTTCCGCATTTCTTTACTATTATATCAAAAAAACGCTCCTGAAGATGAAGGAACGTTTAATTCTTACCTAGTTTTGACTTTATCTTTACAAGTAGATCATCTTCGTTTGGTGCAGATAAAGGGCGATTGTTTACGAAACAAAATGATTTTTTTCGTCCTGGTCCACAGTAAGATTGACAACCAATTTTAATCTCTGCTTCATCATCTATTCTTTTTAAGCGAGGGACTAATGTTTTAATATTTGTCGCCTGGCAGTCATCACATATTCTAAATTCATTTGACATTTTTTTACAATCCTTTCTGTTCTAAATTGAACATACTCAGCAGTAATTTTACTCGTTCCAAAAAGGACATGCAAGTTTTCCAATTAAATCACTCCAAATAGTATTCTACTATTTTCTATTTTTTGTATAGTTTTCTATTTTTTTGTCCAAACTTCTATTAATCAGCTACGAAAATAAACCAATTTAATTGAATAAAAGAAAGTTGAGGAGAATTTTCTATGATGAAATTAAGACAAGATGCTTGGACTGAAGAAAATGATTTACTTTTAGCAGAAACCGTTTTACGTCATGTACGAGAAGGTAGTACCCAATTAAATGCCTTTGAAGAAGTAGGCGATGTTTTAGAACGTACCTCGGCTGCATGTGGTTTTCGTTGGAATGCTGTAGTTCGCTATAATTATGAAAAAGCACTTCAATTAGCAAAGAAATTCCGTAAAGAAAAGCTTCGTCACGCTAAAGGTGAAGATGCTAAGAAAAAGTTATTATATACACCTTCTGAATCTAGTTATATACAAACAGATGTATCTAGTAATTTTGATCGTTATTTAAATGATGAACAAGACTTAGAATATGGTGTTGAACTCGATCAAGAATTTGGTTCTTTTGTGGAAACTGATAATGAAAATGACACAACTGTTGAAGTAACGCATAATGATGAACCAACAACTGAGATATTTTCAAGTATTCCTTCAGTTCAAAGTCAGTATCAATCACAGACTACGCCAGCTTCACCAGTAAATACTAGAAAAAGTTCAATTACAATGTTTGATGTCATCCAGTTCTTACAAGGTCTTTCAAGTAGTCAGATTGGTAGTGATCGTTTAGTCCGTGAAAATGATCAACTAAAAAGAGAGCTTATGCAATTGCAGGAACGAAATTCACAGTTACAGAGACAAGTAGAAAAGCTTGAAAAAGATGCTACTACTGTTCAAGAAGACTATGAAACAATGATGAAAATAATGAACCGTGCTAGAAAATTAGTACTATTTGAAGAGGAAGAGAAACCAGCAGCAACATCCTTTAGAATGGATAAGAACGGAAATTTAGAAAAAATTGCAGAATAACATTGTCGGTTATAATATAGAGGAACTAAATCTTGGTTTTGATTTAGTCCCTCTATTTTTATGTTCACTAAATTTTGAAATTCCGACTACAATCTATTAATTTTCTAAAAATGATTTTTTAAAGAATGCTAGCTGTTTTTCAAGTGTAACTGGGTCACTAAACGAAGCGCCATCGCCAAGCATTTCGTATACACGATTATTTTTTACAGCTGGAATAGATTTATATGTATCTGTTTTCTGGAACGATATATCTCCATCTGCGTATTTACTTAAAATAATGTAATCTCCTGCATATTGTGGCAGCACTTCTGTAGAAAGCGTGTAATAACCATCTTTTAAAGCCACTTCTTTTACTTTCTCAGGCATTTTTAATTTCATTGCTTGGTATAGTATTTCAGTTCCTCGGGCCCAATTATTACCGAATACATATAGCTGTTTATCATATGATTCAAATACTGATACAGTTGCATTTTCACCAATTTTAGCTCGAATTTCATCTCCTGCTTTTTCCGCGCGTTGTTTAAAGTCACCAACCCATTCTCTGGCTTCCTTCTCTTTGTTTAACAGTTTACCAATTTCGATATGCTGTGCTAAATAATCTAACTTACCCCACGTGTATGTAACCGTTGGAGCAATCTCTTTCAATTTATCTATGTTTTTAATAGTTGATAACCCAATAATTAAATCCGGTTTTAACTCAATTATTTTTTCAAGATTCTCATCTGATACTTCCGCTACATCCTTTAATTCTTTCGTAAAAGTTGGATTATGCTTTGACCAAACATCTACCCCAACAACATTTACTCCTAAAGAAATGACATTACCCGTAAAACCTGAAAGTAAGATAACGCGTTTTGGATGTGTTGGTAATTCAACGGGACCAGTTTCTGATTGATATGTAAATGTTTTAGATTGATCATCCATATTTGAAGTGCTAGCCTTCTTATCTGACGAATTATAACTACATGCGCTCGTGATTAATACAAAAATAAGAATAAACGGTAATAATAACTTTTTCATTTAAATCTCCTTTTTTTATTATTATCAACCTTATACTTAATTGATAACGATTATCATTTTCATTACTTTATTTACTATATGTTTGATTTAAATTATTGTCAACCTATATTTACTATTCAGAATATGAAGTTTTTTTATTTAGTTTAAAATCATGCTAAAATAGGAAAACAAACGCAAAACGCAAGGGGCTTATTTAATGAATCAACATTTGAATCGGTTACAAACAGATGAAATACGTTTTATAGACGGCTCAACTTTAGGGCCATCCTTTGAGGCGATCCAATCTTTTGCATTAGATGACACATTATGTACAAAAATTGGGAAAATGGAGTCTCCAACAACAATTCGAACATGGGTACATCACAATACAATCGTTCTAGGAATTCAAGATACTAGACTGCCGAATCTAACAAATGGGGTTAAATTTCTTAATGACCATGGATACAAGGCAATCGTACGAAATTCAGGTGGGCTTGCTGTTGTTTTAGATGAAGGTGTTTTAAATATCTCTATCCTCTTTCCAGAGGCTGAACATAAGCTGCAAATTAATGACGGCTATGAAACGATGTATGCACTAATTCAAGATATGTTTAAGGACTTAACAGATAAAATAGTTGCTAAAGAAATAGTCGGATCATATTGTCCAGGAGATTTTGATTTAAGTATTGATGACAAGAAGTTTGCGGGTATTTCTCAACGTCGGATCCGTAAAGGGGTTGCTGTTCAAATTTATTTATGTATTAACGAAAGTGGTTCAAAACGTGCTTCAGTTATTAAAGATTTTTATGAAATTGCGATTGATAACAAAGAAACTTCGTTTAAATATCCTACAATTATTCCTGATACAATGGCATCTCTTTCCGAACTACTATCATTAAATCTTACAGTGACGGATGTAATGACAAGACTACTTCAATCTTTAATTAAATTAACTCCAAAATTAACTCCTAACTCTTTACTTGATGATGAAATAGAATTATATAATTACCATTTGCAACGAATGATCGATCGTAATTCGGAAATAAGTTCTATGCAAGAAAGATAAGAGCAGAATAAGGATTTTATAAATTGAAAAAACCAAAAGGCTGAAAAATACCTTTTGTTTTTTTGGTTTTTTCTTAAATACAGGTTTAATCAATAAACACAAAGTGTTCTAATAAAAAATGAGTGCTCATAAGTTCATTGACTTAAGAGCACTCTTTTTACTTAACACAAGCCCTAATTATAGTGCTTGAGCAGCTGTGATGATTGATAATTTATAAACGTCTTCACTGTTACAACCACGAGATAGGTCATTAACAGGCATATTTAAGCCTTGTAGGATTGGTCCGATTGCTTCAAAGTTACCTAAACGTTGAGCAATTTTGTAACCAATGTTACCTGCTTCTAAGCTTGGGAATACGAATGTGTTAGCATCACCTTGAATAACTGAATCAGGAGCTTTGCTTTTTGCAACAGATGGTACAAATGCTGCATCAAATTGGAACTCGCCATCTAAAGTTAATTCAGGAGCAAGCTCTTTTGCAATTTTAACTGCTTCTGCAACTTTTTCAGTTTCAGGCGATTTTGCAGATCCTTTTGTTGAAAAGCTTAACATTGCAATTTTAGGGTCAATGTCAAATAGTTTAGCTGTTTTTGCACTTTCAATTGCAATTTCAGCTAAGTCTTGGCTATTTGGGGCAATATTAATCGCGCAATCTGCAAATACGTATTTCTCATCTTCACGAACCATGATAAATACACCAGATGTTTTTGTAACGCCTGGTTTTGTTTTAATGATTTGAAGCGCTGGTCGTACTGTATCTGCAGTTGAATGTGTTGCACCACTAACTAATCCTTGAGCAATGTTTGCATATACTAACATCGTTCCAAAGTAGTTTGGATCTAATAATGCTTTACGAGCTTGCTCTTCAGTTGCTTTTCCTTTACGGCGTTCAACAAATGATGCAACTAATTGCTCTATTTCTCCATAAGTAGATGGGTCTAAAATTTCTACTCCTTGAAGTTCTAAACCTAAGCTACTTGCTTTTTCTTTCACGCTTTCTACATTACCTATTAAAATCGGTTTTAATACATCTTCTTTCGCTAGTCTGTCAGCTGCTGTTAAGATTCTCTCATCTGTACCTTCTGGTAAAACAATCGAAATACCTTTACCTGATACTTTTTGTTTAATGCTTTCAAATAGATTGCTCATAATAGCCTCCGAAATCTTTAAAATTATTTTATTTGTACATAATTAGAATAAAACCTTTTTAGTATAATGAAAAATATAATATATTTAATAAAGCGCTATCATTTAAAGTAAATTAATTCCTAATTTTCAAACTAAATTTGAATACTGTATAATTTTGTATGTTTTTACAAAATACTTTTATTTGTAGTATGCTATATAAATGAAAATCAATACGATAACGTTTGGGGGATTTAAAATGAGTGAAGCTGCAAAAACTTTAGATGGCTGGTATTGTTTACATGATTTTAGAAGTATGGATTGGCATGCTTTTAAACAATTAAGTAGTGATGAGCGTCAACTAGCGATTACAGAGTTCCAACAAGTTTTCTCAAAATGGAATCAAGTTGCTGATTCTGGTGAAGGTAGCCATGCTATTTACAATATTTTAGGTCAAAAAGCAGACATTATGTTTATGGTTTTACGACCTACAATGGATGAGTTATTACATATCGAAACAGAAATTAACAAAACTACATTATCTCAATTTTTGATTCCAACTTATTCATACGTTTCTGTTGTTGAATTAAGTAATTACTTAAGCGAAGAAGATGGCGATCCATATCAAAATCCGCATGTTCGCTCTAGACTTTACCCTGCTTTACCAAAATCTCAATACGTATGCTTCTATCCAATGGATAAAAAGCGTGAAGGTGAAGATAACTGGTACATGCTTCCTTCAGGTGCTCGTAAAGAAATGATGTACAGTCACGGAAAAATTGGTCGCACTTACGCTGGTAAAGTTAAACAAATTATTACTGGTTCTGTTGGATTTGATGATTATGAATGGGGCGTTACTTTATTCTCTGAAGACGTACTACAATTCAAAAAATTAATCTATGAAATGCGCTTTGATGAAGTAAGTGCTCGTTATGGAGTATTTGGTTCATTCTTTGTTGGAACAATTCTAAAAGAAGATGGATTCTCGAAATATCTTTACGTATAATTGAATACTTTAGAGTATCCACTGAATACGATCAGTCATAGTATATAAATTAAAAGACTTCTCTTTTTTGAGAAGTTTTTTTTATTTTCCTATTGGAAAAGAAGTCATATGTTTCTTTCAATTTTAATATAGTTACAGTAGTGAACGAACTAATTAGTCCTCGCTTTCCGATCACCAATGGGATTCATGCAGAATATTTAATTCGGATGAGGAGGCTTTTTTATGGCTGTAATTCGTTTTACCGATGCTGAGGTTTCTTTGCTTGCAAGATTAATGCGTGCTGAAGCTGAAGGTGAAGGTCAACAAGGTATGTTAATGGTTGGAAATGTCTGTGTTAATAGGGTTTTATGTGATTGCTTAGATTTTAGAGACATTCGAAGTATATCAGATATGGTTTATCAAAATCCTGGTGGATTCGAAGCTGTTCAAAAATCTTACTTTTACCAACGTGCCAGGGATCAAGATATTGAACTATCTAGAAAAGTAATAGCAGGGCAACGTTTTTGGCCAGCCACTTATGGCCTATGGTTCTTCCGACCTGCAGGTTCATGCCCAGGAACTTGGTTTAACCAAAAACTAGCAGGAAGATTTAAATCACATTGCTTTTATCAACCAACTTCTCAAGATTGTCCTAAAGTTTACAGTGTTTAGTTTGATTTAACTAAGGGAGGTTTTTTCTTTGAGTAATCCTTACGAATATTATCCAAATCTTTATCGTGCGGCGCAACCTGCCCAAGGGCAAGGGCAAGGACAACAAACCGGACAGGGGCAAGGATATGCAGCCCCATCAGGCGGTATGATTACCCAACAAGGTCAAGTTACCGCCTCGGCTAGTATGTTTGAACAATCCTATGTAGAAAATATACTTAGAGCCAATCGTGGGAAAATTGCTACGGTTTATATGACGTTCACTGGTCACCAGCAACAAGTATTTGTCGGGTATATTATGGGAGCTGGACGTGACCATATTGTACTCAGAGATGTAAATACAACCAAAACATTCGTATTGTTGACAATTTACTTAGATTACGTCACATTTGACGAAGAAATAGCTTTACCTTATCAACTATAAAAAAAAGTGTTCAATATAGTGCAATAATTGCACTTTTATTGAACACTTTTTTTATTTCATTACTGAAATCCCTACTAAAATCCAAGCTACTAAAAATGCTAAACCACCTAATGGTGTAATTGCACCTAGTATCTTAATTCCAGATACACTTAATATGTACAGGCTTCCTGAGAATAAGACGATCCCTATAATAGATAACCATCCCGCCCACATTAATTGAGTCGTTGAACCAAATTTATCAATTAAAAATGCGATAATAAATAGTCCACCTGTTTGGAACATTTGATATTGAACAGCCTTTTGCCAAATTTGAAGCGATTTTTCGGAAATTTTCCCCTCTAGTCCATGTGCTCCAAATGCACCTAATGCGATTGATAAAAATGCAAAAATACTACCAAATAAGAAAAATAGTTTCACTTTTTCTCCCCCTTTATCTTAAAAATCTAATAATGATCCACTTTGTTCCGAGTCATCTAATTTAGGCATCACAGAAGGTCCGGACATAATAGGCTGACTTGGTATTGATTGAATGATACTACTAGTTATTATATTCTTTGGAACCTCTACTCTGCCCTCGTCTTCAAGAAGCAACTCACATAAAGAACGAATACTGGCAATTCTTTCTCGAAACTGTCCAGGTTTTTGCGTACTTACTTTTGCCTTATGTAACTCATTTTCAATTTGCTGGATTACTTTTTCTACACTGATATTCAGATAAATCACCACCAAACTTTATTAACACAATCCAATAAACCCTATTATACTATGGCTTTTTTCTGAAAGCGAATACCAACCAAATTAAGCACTATTTTAATCGAACGGTGGTATACTAAAAAAGTTAATTTTTAGGAGGTAATGTAATTTGAACTATAAAATGATCGTTTTGGATATCGATGACACACTTTTAACGGATCAACATGTTATTTCGCAAAGAACGAAGGAAGCTTTACTCAAAGCTCAAGATATGGGTGTAAAAGTAGTGTTAGCTTCCGGTAGACCAACCTTTGCAATGCATAAGTTAGCTGAGGAACTATTACTACATGATTATGGTAGTTATGTTCTATCATTTAACGGGGGGATCATTACTGACTATCAAACAAAAAATAATGTTTATGAATGTACGCTAACAAAAGAGCAAGCACATGAACTTTATGAGATTAGTAAGAAACATAATGTCTTCGTTCATACATATGTTGAAAATGATATTATTACAGAACAAGGGAATCAATATACTGATATTGAAGGCCAACTCACAGGCATGCAAATTAAAGAAGTAAGCAGCTTTACCGAGCATGTGCAAAATGACGTTGTGAAGTTGTTAATGTTAGAGGACCCAGAAAAACTAGCTCAAGTTGAAAAGATACTCCAAAAAGAGCTTGAAGGTAAAATTAGTGTCATGCGCTCGAAGCCGTTCTTTTTAGAACTAACAAACAGTGAGGTAGATAAAGGTAAAAGTCTAAATCACTTAATTCAAATTTTAGGAATACGACAAGACGAAGTAATCGCTGTAGGAGACGGATATAATGACCTACCGATGATTAAATTTGCGGGTCTAGGTGTTGCGATGGGAAATGCTCCTGAAGAAATTAAGCAACAAGCAGATTATGTCACTGCTACAAATAATGAAGATGGCGTGGCTAAAGTCGTTGAAAAGTTTATATTGAGTAATAAATAATAAACACAAAAAAAGGTTGTCTAAAAAGACAACCTTTTTTTAAATCCTATTTATAGGCTACTCAACTGTCCAATCAATCGGTTCCAGTTGAAGTTCTACTAGTTTTTGGTTAATTTGTGAAAATGGTTTGCTACCAAAGAAACCTCTACTAGCTGACAATGGACTTGGATGATGTGATTTTAATATTACATGGTGGTTACTGGTAATCAATTCTTCTTTAGCTTGAGCATGTTTACCCCATAGAACAAAAATAATCGGACGTTCTTGCTTATTTAACTCGGATAAGATCGTATTCGTAAATAGTTCCCACCCTTTATTTTTATGGGAATTTGCTTCCCCTTCACGAACAGTTAAAACAGTATTTAATAATAAAATCCCCTGTTTTGCCCAATTATTTAAATATCCGCTCGTAGGTATTTCTAACCCTAAATCACTATTTAATTCTTTATAAATATTTCTTAAAGAGGGCGGTATTTTCACTCCCGGTAATACAGAAAAACTTAACCCATGCGCTTGACCTGGCTGATGATAAGGATCTTGTCCAATTATCACTACTTTACAATCTTCATATGAACACTCGTTTAATGCCTGAAATAAATGCTCTTTGGCAGGGTATATTGTTTGTTCTTTGTATTCTTTTTCAAGAAATTGCAATAAATCTTTAAAATACGTTTTTTCAAACTCTGGTTTTAATTTTTCTCTCCAATTTGATGATAAGTTAAACAATGAAATACCACCTTTCCTGACGAAATTTCCCGAGAAATAGATATGAATTGTTGTTTTTTGTCGTTGTTCGCGTTTATTAATAGATTACTTGAATTAATAAAATTGCTATGATGATTTGAAATCCTACGATGCTTAATGCATAAAGTGAAAGTGACTTCCCTTGTTTAATGATCATTTTTAGATTTACATTTAAACCAATTGCAGCGAGTGCAATAATTTCAAATAAGTGACTAGTCTTATTCGAAATATTCGCAGCCCAACTTGGTATCACTCCCAAACTATAAAAAACACAAAGGATGACAAATCCAATTACATACCAAGGAAATTGGATTTTTACTTTTTCAATCGAATCCTCCGCTAAGTGTCTTCTTTTTATAGAAGATAAGCTAAAAACTACAAAAACTAAAAAAACTACTCGAATCAGTTTAAATAAAGTGGCATAATTCTTTACTTCATCATTCACTAAACTACCACTAGCAACTACTTGTCCCACTGATTGTAATGTACTTCCGATTAGTGCAGAGGTCGGCAATGTTTCTGAGTGATATAATACAGATGCTATTAAAGGCAAAATAAACATTAAGACTGTTCCCATCATATTTACAAGTGTCACAGCCAGTCCCTTTTCTTCTTGAGTGGCTTGTATAGCTGGGGCTGTTGCGCCAATTGCTGATGAACCACAAACTGCATTTCCACTTGCCATTAAATAGCTAAAATTCAAACCAAAACCTAGTTTTTCGCCTAACCAAATCGTAAAAATGATGACTAAACACATTTGTATCACGATTAACAAAATTCCTTTTAATCCTAATAAGCCAATCATTTGAATACTGATCGTTGCACCTAGTAAAAATATTGAGATCTCTAATAATTTACTTTCTGCAAACTTTCTACCGCCTTCAAAATAAGGCTTTAAGTGTATTGTATTACCAACAATCAATCCGATTAATATTGAAAATGTAGCTGCTCCAACCGGCAATATATAAGAAAGTGTTTCGCTAATAAGTGCAATAAAAAGGCAAAGAACTATCCCTGGAATAGCTTTATAAAGATTCCCCATATTATTCTCCAAGCTTTCATTAAAATATTATTCTATCTTTAAATATTATGTAATGAAAAAAGAAATTCGACAAGATTCTTGTCGAATTTCCAAATTTATCATATCGTGAAATTTAATCTTCATCATAGCTTGAAGACTCAACAATGTATTGGGGTCTTCTCTTTGTTTCGTAATAGATCTTACCTAAATATTCACCTAATACCCCAATCATCAAGATTTGAACTCCGCCAAATAACATAATGAAATTGGAAATCGTATATAAACCAGGAATTCTAATCCCAACAAAAATTACTTTAAAGCTCATCATAATAAAAATTACAAGACTTATTCCAATTAATAATAATCCGACTTTCGTTAACAACCTCAATGGTCTAGTATTGAAACACAATATATACTCAATGGATTTTTTTACCGAATCTAGTCTTCTTACTTCTGACTCTTTGTTAATGATTCTTGATGTTATTTCATACTCAATCGTTTTTATTTTGTAACCAATCCAGTTAAAAATACCTTTTGAATAGCGATTTGATTCTGGCATATTTAAAATAGCATTCACTACTTTTCTGCTTAATAAACGAAAGTCTGATTCATTTTGCAAAATATCAGGGTCCACAAATTTTTTAATGACCTTCTCAAAAATGCCTTTTTTCGCTTTTTTAAGAACTGAATTCTCTATTTTTTTTGAAGCTACTACATGGTTATGACCTTTTTTGTATTCATCCATCATCTCTAAAATAACATTCGGTGGATGTACAAAGTTTCCATCCATTAGGATGACAACATCGCCTTTTGCATGTTCAAGTCCAGCACAAATTGCTCCCTCTCTTCCGAAGCGGCGGGTAAACGAGATATATTTCAAATGACTGCTATGATTTGCAACAACTTGAAGTGCTAATAATGTATCATCTTCACTTCCGTCGTTTATATAAATAATTTCATAATCTTCTTTTAGTAACTTTATTGTATTTGATAAATCAACGTGAAATCTCTCAAAATTTTCTCCATTGTTATAACAATATACAACAACTGATAATTTCATACAAAACACCTACTTCTCCTAAAAGCTATGAAGATATAACTTTTATCTATGTTATAGCACTTGGCAAAACAGTTCAATGATTTTTATATGAATTTATTTTTTCAAAAGACTAATGGATGAGTCTACTCTTCTTAGAAAGATCTACAATTTTACTTGCTCTTTTATTAATAGGTGCTTTAAGAACAACCCCCACTATAATTGCAATGATGACAAAAAGAATTAGGATTGGAAGGTCCTTATAAATCGTATCCCATACGATTCCACCAGTCGCCTCTCTTAACAAGCTTAATGCATAGGTAAAAGGCAGAAATGGATTTATTTTTTGAAAAAATGGTGGAGTTACTTGGATCGGATAAACTCCTCCTGCTCCTGATATTTGGAGAACCAAAAAGATAATACCGATACCTTTCCCAATATTTCCGAAAACCGAAACAAGCGTATAAACAATAAACGTAAATACAATGCTAATCAATAGTGCAAATAAGATAAAATAACCTCTACTTGCTGCATAAGTACCTAAGATCAGAAAGTTACCAGTAGTCACTACTAATGTTTGTAATATCCCAATAGTAATAAAGGTCAATAATCTTCCAAAATAAACTTCTCTACTCTTATATGGCTTTTCTTCATGAACTTCAGTAGTTAATAACGATACCATTAATAAACCTCCTACCCATAATGACAATGTTGTATAAAATGGAGTCAAACCTGTACCATAATTCGGTATTGGAAACATTCGCTCCTTTTTTATTAGGATTGGGTTAGAATAAAAGTCACTTACCTTTTCTATATCTGTTCGAAGAAAATTAATTAAATCCTCGATGTTTCCTTTTTCTTTCGCCTTTCTAATCTCATTAGCTATTTTTTTTATTTTCGTCTCAATCATTGGTAACTCATTTACTAATTGCTGTATATCACCCTTTTTCGTTGCTAATAAATTTGATGTATCCTGAAGTACACCTTTTATTGTTGGTATACTCGTTTTTGCATCAGCCAAAACAGTCTGGGTATTTTTTATTGATTCATTCACTAATCTTGAAGCTTCACTTATTTTTGGCGCTAAATCTTGATCAAAATTTCCGTTTAAACTGTTTATCTTGTTATTTATACTTGCCACGTTCTCATTCATTTTTTGAAGTAAATCAGTCGGTAGGTCGTTTCCGCTTTGTATTGCATTTTTTAATTGAGCATTCTCATTTTGAATCGTCATTAAATCTGCTTCTAGACCTTTTAATACACTAACATCTTTACTAAAACCCGCTTTATTGCCTAAGCTATTAAACGATTGCAGAACTTGATTTAAAGAAGTAACCATATTTCTTGAATTCGGTAGTACTTTTCCGATTTCATTCGATAGCCTCATCGATTCATCTTGACTAATTGTTTGATCCTGCAATTGTGATAATGTACTTTGTATAACAGCAGACTGGTTCTGGAGTAGGTTAAGTGTCTCTTTAATAAATGGAGTTGAATCTTGTATTGATTGGTTAATTTGATTAAAAAAGCCACTTAAACTAGCTGTTAATTTTTCACCATTCGCTACAATATTATTAATCAATTCCATGTCTTTTTTTGTAGTTTGAATAACGCTTTGTACTTTTTTATAGTCATTTAATGCTGTATTCACAGTTGTCTTTATTTCGGGTAAATCTTTTTCAAGTTTAAAAACCATTTGCTCAAATTTTTTTATTTCAGGTAAATTTGCTTGTAAATCAATTCCTATTTTATTAAACTCCTGCAATACTTCCTTACTTACGGTCTTTTCAAATTTCTTTGTAATCTCACTCGCAATACCGGTTGCACCTTTTTCAGTATATTTCGGCGCAACTATATTTAGCTTTTCATTCACTTGATAAATTAGTTCGGGTTTTTGAGGCTGATCTGTTAAAACCGTGCTAATTTTATTTGAAAAATCATTCGGTATTAAAATACTAGCGTAATATTTTCCTTGTTTAACCCCTTCATTTGCAACTTTCTTACTTGTAAATCTCCAGCCTAAAGAGGGATTTTGTTTTAAAGAATGTATTACTTCGTTTCCGATATTAATTTTATTGTTTAAGACAGTAGCACCACGATCCTCATTTACAATCGCGATCTTTAAGCCCTTTGTATTTCCATACGGATCCCAAGAGGACTTTATATTAAACCATGCATACATTGAGGGCATGATAATTAAACCAATGATAATCATCAATGCAGCCCAATTTGTTACAACCCGCTTTACATCACGAAAATAGATTTCAAATATTGAACTCACCTGTAACTCACCTAATCTTAATTTTTTAAGTAGTATGCAATAAATAATGCATAACTATTCTTAAAGTAGTATGGATGAATCTTGATAAAGAAAAGGTAAAAAAAAGACTTTCACTAAAATTAGCGAAAGTCTTTTTTAACGAAAGTCTTTGAATTACTTTGTTTTATCTACATTATTCATTATCTAATTTTTCCCTCTTACTCCCATCTAAAAGTACGTGCAGCAATGAAGAAACTTACGACCATCCAGACACATAACCAGCCGAAATCTGGAAGTAAATCTCCAAATGATGCTCCGACATTCATAATATCGCGCATCGCAGTTGATAAGTGCGTGATTGGAATTGTCTTTATAATCGGCTGTAAATATTCGGGCATATTATTTACAGGGAAAAATACTCCACCTAAAAACATTAGTGGGAACGAGATGAAACCTGCAATTGGTCCAGCACTTTCTGGACTTTTCGCTAAACTTGCTATAATAAATCCAATGCTCATAAATGTTAATGTACCTAATACAACAAATAACACTACTAATAGAAATGATCCTCGAATACTTACGTCAAATCCAAAATAGCCAATTAGAATGGTTAAGATTGCTTGTAAGCTATTCAATATTAGCCTTGCTGTAATTTGCGCGGCAATAAACGTTGAGGCTCTTAATGTAGTGCCTTGCATTCGTCTTAGAACTCCTCGTTCTCTCCAAGACGCAATTTGGCCTGCGACACCATTCATATTGTTATTCATGATTTGCATTGCAATAATTCCAGGTACTAAAAAGTCTAAATATGAAAGAGTAATGCCAGCTACCCCTTTAAAGTCTGTTACGATTTTAGGTGTATACCCTGCCATTTGTTTACTAGCGGCATCAACATATGCTGTAATTGTTGCAATTCCACCTTGAAGCTGGGCTGCATTACTTTCATTATAAAGTACTTTTATTTGTGCAGGAGCGGATTTTTGTTTAGATGTCACTTGATCTTGAAATCCTTTGTTAATGACGATTACAAAATCGGTTTTACCATCAGATAATAATTTCCTAGACTTTAATTCATTTGTTTTTTGATGAATTTTAAGCGATTTTTGTTTATCTAAAACAGTTGTAATTTGTTTACTTACTTGAGTGTTGTCATAATCAATTAAGTTTACGGAATAACTAGTTGTATTCCCATCATTAAACATTAATCCAAAAATAATCATAAAGAAAAACGGAAATAATAATGTCCAGATTAGTGCTTGACGATTACGTACATAAATCCGGAGTTGGGCTAAAGTCAATTGATAATAAGCCTTCATTCTTCACGTAACCCCCTTCCAGTCATATGTAAAAATACGTCCTCAAGAGTGGCAGTTCTAGTCGATAAATCCGAAATCCTCATATCTTGATCTTTTGTATACTCAAGTAAAGCCATTAATGAAGCTTGTAAGTTTCGAGTATACAATGTAACAAAATCATGATTGATCACGACATTCATTACACTGTCTAAATGTGCAAACTTTTCTTCTTGCTCTGGTAGTTTTGTCTTAAATTCAACCGCACTCTCTGCAGAAATTGAACTAACCAGATTGTTTGGTGTATCTAGCGCAATTAATTTGCCTTTATCCATGATACCAATGCGATCAGCTAGTACATGTGCCTCATCCATATAGTGAGTTGATAAAACGACTGTTTTACCGCGTTCTTTTAGTTTTAAAATGATATCCCACAATGTTCTACGAGCTTGTGGATCAAGTCCTGTAGTTGGCTCATCTAAAAATATGATTTGAGGATCATGAATTAATGCTAATGCAATTGCTAATCGCTGCTTTTGTCCACCTGATAATCCTTTTACTAGACTATTTTGCTTTTCAGATAAAAGCATTTCATCAATCAACGGTTGAATCGGGATATGACTTGGATAAAAACTTGCATACATTTCAATGATTTCCTTTACTTTTAACAGTTCAAATAAGGATGTTGATTGGAGTTGTATTCCAATCTCTTGTTTGATTTTATATGAGTCTTTACCGATCACATGGCCTGCAATAGTAGCCGTACCTTCATCTGGTTTTCTTAATCCTACAAGCATCTCCATTGTCGTAGATTTACCAGCTCCATTTGGACCAAGTAATCCAAAAACTTCACCCTTTTCAACTTCAAAACTAATTCCATTTACAGCGTAAAAATCTCCATATCTCTTTTTAAGATTTTCAACTTTAATAATTGAGCCCATAGTTTTTCCTTCACCTCGACTAATCAAATGATTATTTAAAGAGTGCACTATCTTTTTTAATTCAGCCTGCTAAGTATATAATGCAAAACATATTTTATTTGTCGAAAGAACTGATTATTAATAATTTTTAATAAAAATTTACATTTTTTACCAACATGTATTATCTGGCGCTACACTTTACCCCCAAACTTATTTGCAGCCTTTTATGAAATATTTATTTACATTTTATAACTTGATTGTAATGTCCATGTTGTCACTTTGTAATACTCATCCGTTACAATATGTTGGACATTATTAAAAAAAATTGGCTTTAATCTGAAGTTTTTTTGCTTTAAGTAAGCCATAAAAACAAGGTGATAAAATGAAAATAGAACGTGAAAAATGGTTGGATGTTGCCAAAATGATCGGCATCTTTTTGGTTGTTTATGGTCATTCTACAGAAGGTCCGAATTCTATTACATTTATTTACTGGTTCCATATGCCCCTGTTTTTTATAATTAGTGGCTATTTATTTAAACCGGTCAATTCGATTAATGAACTTAAATTTTTTATAAAAAAACTAACATTTAGATTGCTTGTACCTTACTGTACGTATTTAGTTTTATTTAGTTTATATAACATCGCCATAGAGGTACTAAACGGAACCATTAACCAATTAAATTTATCAAAAGAAGTCCTTTCTTTGTTAATTGGTGGTAGATTTATTACTGGAGTCCATGGCGTATTTTGGTATGTGACATGTTTATTTATTACTCAAATATTATTTGCGTTAATCTGCTTATACTTTAAAAAGAATAGTACCCGTCTATTCATCGTTATTGCATGCTATTTGCTTGCACATTTTGAAACAATTAAATTAATTCCACAAGTTGGTAAAAATACCTTTAATCAAATTACGATTCCTTGGAATATGGATGTTGCTCTACTGGCTATTTTCTTTTTAGGGTTAGGATTCTTTACAAAAAAATTGTTAGCGTCCATTTCTAACTTCATTGGAATATCCTGTATTACGCTAAGCATCGGTTATATGACCCTATATGAATTGAATAAATTAGACTACCATTTAAGTCTTAAATATTTAAGATATAACCACCTATTTTTAGATGCATTAATTCCAATAACAATGACGATTGCCGTACTTTATTTATGTCAAAAGCTTGCAAAACTACAATTTATCCAGCCTTGCACAATATTTGGTAAAGAATCATTAACGATTATGTACATCCACATTTTTGCAAATGCTGTTTTTTCACAGTTTTTCGATTATGGACCGCTATTGTACACAATGATTGGCTTAGTCGTACCTATGGTTGCGAAGAAATTTATTATTGAAACACAACCTACTATAAAACCGTTGTTCATTGGTTTAAATGTAAAACGAAAACAACATTTAAAAGTAAGAACTGCATAAAAAAAATAGCCCTAGGGCTATTTTTTTTATTTTAATGTAGCTACAGCTGCATCTGAACCTCTTTGGATTGAGCCAGTTGCTGTAACTTTAATATTTTCTAGCGCATCTCCATTTGTAAAAATAACTGGAGTAATTGTGCTTTTGGCATTTTCTTTTATGTAGTCAATATTGAATGTTAATAAATGGTCTCCAGCATTAACACTTTGTCCTTCTGTAATATGAGCATCGAAACCTTCACCATTTAGTTTTACTGTTTCTAGGCCAACGTGAATTAAAATTTCAACACCCTCTTTTGAACGAATTCCAATAGCGTGTTTAGTGTGGAATACTTGTACGATTTCTCCATCAAAAGGAGCTACGACAACGCCTTCCGTAGGTGTAATAGCAAATCCATCACCCATCATTTTTTCTGCAAATACAGGATCTGGTACTTCAGATAGTGGATGTATCTCACCAGTTAATGGCGCTTTAATGACAACTTCCTTAACTGCTTCCGTAGATACAGGAGCAGATCCTTGTTGCTGTTCATTTTCCTCTAAACCGAACATTTTTTTTAATTTGTTAAACATAATACTCACCTTTTCTTTAAATTAGATTCCAGTCTTATCATTATCTTTTCATAGAAAATAATACTAATTATCCTAACAGAAAAAATACTTTTATGCTAAAGAAAAGATGAACTTTTATTGAATTATTAACCAAACTGTAGCATATCTACAATAAATGACATGAAAAATCCTCACACGAATCATTTATTAGCTAGTAGCTAGTTCTAAAAATTGGCAATACATATGATAAAATAATGATGCATTACTATTTGTCCATCCAATTAATAGATAGGAGCGATTAGATGACTGAAATGGTTCCATTAGTTTTCTCACTTCAAAACAAAAAGATAGTGATCATCGGAGGAGGAAAAATCGCTTTTCGAAAAGCAAAAGCGTTTATAAAAAGTGGTGCTTCAATTACGATTATAAGCCCAAAACTATGTGATGAATTTAAACAGTTACCTACAATAAAATGGATAAATAAGTATTTTGAAAAAGCTGACCTAACTGAAGCACATATTGTTATTGCAGCTACAGATGATAAAAATCTAAATAAATTCGTCAAAGATTGCACATCAGATTTCCAATGGTTTAATGATGTAAGTGATCAAAATAACAGTGATTTCCATACACCGGCTGTGGTTCGTAGAGGAGACCTTATTGTATCAGTCTCAACTTCTGGTAAAAGTCCAGTCCTATCAAAAAAGATAAAAAAGGAACTAGACACTTATTTTGACGATCATTATAGTGAAGTCGTAAATGAATATGCAATTGAACGAAAAAAACCAGTCATAGAGTAAACTCACATGACTGGTTCTAGTGCAGTATCCCTGCCTTTATTGTTTTTTCAGCTTTGCTAAGGCTTCTGCAAATGGGTTGTTAAATGGTTCATCATCTTGTTTATCCTGTTGCTTTAAATATTTTTGAACGTCTCGTTTTGATACTTTACTATTTTTTTCTTTCGAACGTCGATCTTTAAAAGTAGAAAGTTTTTCTCTATGCCCACATGCACATACAAAAATTTGACCTTCTCCTTCGCCTCTTAGTTCTAAACGTTTGTGGCAATTAGGACATCTCGCGTTAGTTGACTGTGAAATTGTTTTACGATGACCACATTCCCTGTCCTGGCACACTAACATTTTTCCACGTTTACCGTTTACTTCTAACATAAGCTTTCCGCAGTCAGGACATTTAGTACTTGTCATGTTATCATGCTTAAATTTTTGTTCAGTTTGTTTTATTTCTTTCACTGCATCTGAAGAAAAACTAATCATTTCACTCATAAATTTAGATTTAGCTAATTTACCTTTGGAGATGGCTTGAAGCTTCTGCTCCCACTCGGCTGTTAGAGCTGGTGACTTCAATGCTTCTGGAACAAGATTTAATAATTGTTTCCCTTTATTTGTGATGAAAATATCTTTTCCCTTTTTTTCAATTAAAAAGCTACTGTAAAGTTTTTCAATAATATCCGCTCTTGTTGCAACTGTTCCCAATCCGCCTGTTTCGCCAATCGTCTTTTTTAAATCATTACTATTACCAGACATAAAATGAACTGGATTTTCCATTGCACTTAAAAGTGTGGCTTCATTGAAGTATGCTGGTGGTTTCGTATACCCTTTTGTTTCAATTACTTTAGCGACTTCAAGACGCTCATTTTCATTAATAATTGGTAATCGTTGATCTTCTGAACTGTCAAGATCGTCTTCGTCTTTAAAGACTTCTTTCCATCCCAGTGATATAACCCTTTTACCTTTGGCAACAAATACTTCGTTATCAACTTCTGCAATAACCTTTTCCTGTTCATATACGTACGGAGGTAGTAAGACTGCTAAAAATCTTCTTACGATTAGTTCATATATTTTAAATTCTTTTGAAGAAAGTTCACTCAATATAGGCGCCTGCTCTGTTGGTATAATCGCATGGTGATCTGAAACCTTGTTATCATCTACAAATGACTTATTAACTTTAATCGGTTGATTCGTTAACTTCATAATGATTTTTCCATAAGGTTTTATGTTACATGCTGATAAACGTTCCTTTAATGTATCAACTAAATCCGATGATAAATATCTTGAATCAGTTCGTGGATATGTGACAACTTTATGGTGTTCATATAACTTTTGCATGATGGATAAGGTTTCTTTAGGTGAAAAGTTAAATCTTTTATTCGCTTCTCTTTGAAGCTCAGTTAAATCGTAAAGCTGTGGAGCAAAAGATTTTTTTTCGGCTGTCGAAACTTCATTAACCTTTAGTTGTTTTCCTTTTATAGTTCCAATAATTTTTTGTAATTCATCGGACGTTTTAATTTTCTGGTCATTCGACTTACGATTTTGCCACGTAAAAGTTACATTATTTGCTAATACTTGTAACCCATAATAAGTTTGTTGCTTAAATTCTTTTATTTCCTTTTCACGCTCTAAAATCATCGAAAGTGTGGGAGTTTGAACCCTACCACATGAAAGTTGAGCATTATGCTTACAAGTAAGTGCTCTTGTTGCATTTATCCCCACAATCCAATCTGCCTCAGCTCTTGCTACAGCAGAAAGATATAGATTTTCATATTCCTTACCACTACGTAAATTTTCAAAGCCTTTTTTTACTGCCTGATCTGTGGCAGAAGAAATCCACAGTCTTTTAATTGGTTTATTAACCTTTGCCAATTGAAGAATCCATCTTGCAACAAGTTCACCTTCTCGCCCTGCATCCGTTGCGATCACGATATCTGAAACATCTTTTCTTAATAATTGAGTTTTTACAGCTTGAAATTGCTTGCCTGTCTTTTTAATAACAACAAGCTTTAATTTATCTGGAATCATTGGTAAATCTTCTAAATTCCATGACTTATACTTATTATCATATCCCTCAGGATCAGCCAAAGTCACAAGATGCCCTAGTGCCCAGGTCACAATATACTTTTTACCTTCTAAAAAACCATTACCCTTTTGATTGCACCCTAGCACTTTAGCTATATCTCTAGCAACTGAAGGCTTTTCCGCTAATACTACAGTTTTACTCATATAATACTCCTTAGTTTATTTACAAATTTCTTATTAACTAACTTTAACACTTCTACTAATCTAAATTCAAAATCTAATTGTATTACTTTTATTAGGGTATGATAATACACTAATAAAAACTAAGAGTTCTAATTTATTTTTTATTAATTTTCATAGCAGTCATCTTTAATTTCTTTTTGACATGCACATAGAATTATTCCATATTTAGTTTTCAAATTTATATTTAGTGCTTTCAATCTAGTAGAATATAAAATACAAAGTTCCTCATATAACTTCCTTTCCTCTAAATCACAGTTTACCAATGATTTACTAGCTTCAAATAACTTTCTTCTTAATTCAAGACAATATTTAAGTTCATTTTCACTAAAATTGTTCATATTTAACGCCTCCGCTGTTAATCTTTATTCTATATACTAAAGTTAGAGGAAATAAAAGATGGTCAAATAAATGCCTTTTCTTTTTGTAATATAGTTATTTTTCTTGATTTAAATATTGAAGGGAGTATATATGAATCCTCTATTGTTAGTTACAATTATTTCAACTGGGATTCTAATTTCTATTTCTTTATTTTTAAATAGAAAAAAGTCACCATTCCAGTATGTTTTTCCATTAGTTATTTCCATATTAGGTATCGCCGTTATAATTTTGGGCTTAGTCGTAGGAAGATGGCAAGGGCTTGGATTAAGTACAGTTGGCTTTTCTCTCTTATTATCCTCAATAATTGCAGTAATAGTAGTTTCTATCGTTTCTCTTAGAAAAGAGCATTAACTAAAAAGTGCCCGGCTACTTCAGCACAGGCACTTTTTTTGGTTGTTACTATTTAACACGCTCCTGGTCCGAAATACAATCTAATTGCCATTGATACTATTGTTGATTCATTTCTTATACAATTAATTAACATGGTGTCACATTTGCATTTTTTTACACCACTTCTATAGCAGTCATCATGTAGTTTACAGCAAGAATCTGTGTAATTAATTGCTTTTCCCCCACCATAATCTCCTGTTTTCCCACAGTTTCCACCACAGTGCTGATATCCCCCTGGTAGACACCCATTTTTATTAAACCAATACTTTGCCGTTAAAACATTTGACTGATTTAAATTGAAATTAGGATTATCTGGTAAATCTTCCTCTACAATTTTAATTTCTTTATAAGGGTAATTATCATCAATAGTTTCTATATTAATTTTCGAATCTAATATACAGAGACTTAATAAAGACTTTCCATTATTATTCGGAACCAATATATGTGCATGTAATGCATCCTTTTCATTTAGTTCGTTGCTAAATGACTCACGATAAACTATTTGTATAGTTTTAAGATTATTCATAAATAAAATTTGCTTCCCTGTAATTAAAAGACTTTCTTCAGGTTGAAAATTAAA
This sequence comes from Gottfriedia sp. NPDC058432, assembly GCF_042721555.1. Classification (NCBI taxonomy): domain Bacteria; kingdom Bacillati; phylum Bacillota; class Bacilli; order Caryophanales; family Bacillaceae; genus Gottfriedia; species Gottfriedia sp. NPDC058432. The sequence goes on along the minus strand of NZ_JBHXLC010000004.1, from coordinate 125,339 downwards.
TTCGTATGCATGCTTAATCTCTAACTCCCCTTTTTTAAATGGGATATATTGGGCAATAGCATCCTCTAATCTCCGAAAACTCGCCTCACAAAAAACTCTCTTTCTCAACTCTTCTAATTCTTTACCTTTAATAAAACTACCATTTAAATTATACATATCCTCAACTCCTTTTTTTTAATAAAGGACGGCCGTTTTTACCTTTATGCTATTAAAAAAGTAACTTATAAATTAATTTTCAAAATTGTTACAAAACTTTTTTTCCATTTTTGTATTTTAGATGAAATCTAGATAATTTTTTGTTTATAAAAAAATAAAACCTTTTTTAATGATAAGAAACGATAATAATTTTTAATCTATATGTTAGGAGTTAAAGAGGAGAACTATTAGGAAATATCATTCTACGCTTCTTAAGCAAAATTCGAAAAGAAACGAAGAAATACCAACAGAGGTAGTTCATTTTCCTACTTAATTTCTTGTTTAACAAAAAATGAGATTATCTCGAAATTAAACATTTTCATTCTTATTGATTAATGGTAATTTTTTTAATTTAAATTTGTTCTAATTTAATGGTAGGAGGTATCAAGCAATGAAAAATCATGCCTTAAACAAATTTTATATCCAACATAAAGAAAAAATAAATGATCCTGTTGTTAAGGCGTTCTTAAAAAAAAAAGAAAACAAGGAATTATTATTAAGGGCTATAAATAATCCAAGTTACGAAAATAAGGAAATGTTAGATAACGCATTTAAAAAACATTATAAAAATGTAAAAATTATTTCTTATATAAGTAAATTGATACACTTTTACTCAATCGATCTATATAAGAAGAATAATTTGTATTCCAAAAGATATCCCTTAATATATAATCACTCTTTTAAAAATGAAAATGACAAAAACCCCTATGAGTTCGAATCTACACTCAAAAGTTTAGAGGATTCGACTTTCAATACATTTCAAAACCTCCAAGATAGCATCAAAGATTATATAACTGATGAACAAATTTTCTACTCTTTAAAACTACTTTCAGAAAAACAATTAAAAATTTTAAATTACAAATTCATCTATAACTACTCTAATAAAGAAATTGCTCAAATAATAAAATAATCCGAGCAAACAGTTTCATATAACTGTAAAGCTGCTTTCAAAAAAATTAGTTTGAAAGTAAATTCAGATAAAAAAGGCGGAAGTACTTATGATTAAAAATTTTGAACATGATTATGAAGATATAAGTTTTGATGAAGTTTTAGAAATTTTTAATTTAAAAATAAAAAAAAGCCTCTATAATACAGCATTTCATGATAGAGAAGACGTTGAGCAAGAAATTAAATTAAAGCTTTATGAAAAGTTTGACGTCATAAAAGAAATTAAGGCCCCAGGCTTTTTTGAATTTTTATCAGACAAATCATAGTAAATAAAAAAAAATCAATCTTATATTAAGAAAAGTTATTTATAACATTTTTCTCTCTACTTTATTATTTTTTTGCTGAAAATTGACGTTTTATTTTATTAGAAAAACAAAGGAATTCACTCTATATATGGCAAATTTAGTAATTAAATTCCATATATAAGGAGAGAGAAAATGATAAATAAGATTGTATCTGTACTTTTGGGGGTATTTTTATTCCTTTTACCCACTGCTAATGCAACTTCTTTTTCTCAAGGTTTTAGTGATGGTGAGTTATCGAAATATATAGATAATCTAAATTTAAACACTACTGAAGCCACTTTTGGACAATCGATTGAAGTTGGTTTAACAACTAAAGAACATTTCGACAATGTATCTTTAACATTTAAAAATGGAACTAATTTGACAGAAGTTTTACTAAAAAATCCATCGTCATCAGATCTTTACTATTCTGGAAAAATAGGAGTTGCAGCTTCTTTTATAAAAGGTACTTATCAACTTAGTTCAATTACGCTAGGTGATCAAACTCTACCTGTTTCAGACCAGAATGTTAAATTTATAATTAAAGATTTACCAACCCCAAAAATCAATCCAATTACTAATAAATCTACTTCAGTATCAGGAGCATTTTTAGAAAAAAGCAGTGTCCAAATTCTCATCAACAATAAGCTGGTAAGCACTGTACAAACAGATGCAAAAGGCAATTTTCTATTCAATACTAAACCTCTAAAAGAATTTACTAAAATAAATGCAGTTGGTGTTTCAATTGGATTAAAAAGTAAAATTGCTACATCATATGTTTCAGATGTAATCGCACCTTCTATCACTTCAATACCTTCAATTTCAGATCAATCTCAAAGTATATCAGGTAAGTCGGAGCCGAATGCTGATGTTCTCATTTACTTAAACAAGAAAGTATTAGCAAAAGGTAAAGTTAACACGGCAGGTAAGTTTACTATTAAAATTGCGAAGCAAAAGGCAAACACAGTTCTTCAAGTTGTTGCAGTTGATAAGAGTAAAAATCAAAGTAAACCTGTTTCAATTCGTGTATTAGATCGTACTGCACCTGCAGCACCTACAATCCAAACAGTTAAAGAAAATGCTACTGTCATTAGTGGAAAAACAGAACCAAATGCTTCCGTTAAACTGTATTTAAACGGTAAATATACTGCTAAAACGGCTGCATTAAACAATGGTAGTTATACTTTTAAGGTCAGTAAATTAAAAGTATTTACGCCTATAAAAGTACAATCAATTGACGCTGCTGGAAATCAAAGTAAGCCTTCATTTACTGAGGCAAAGAGCTCCAAACCCCTTTCGAATGGACAGCTAATTATTATTAATACAAATACAAATAAACTTTCATATTATAACAAGGGAAAACTAGTTAAAACATTTAGTGTAGCAACAGGAAAAGCTTCGAGTCCTACACCTACTGGAAAGTTTAAAATCGTAAATAAAATTAAAAATAGACCTTGGTATAAAGAAAATATTCCTGGAGGAGCTCCAAATAATCCACTAGGTAAAAGATGGATGGGCTTAAGTGTCGGTAGCGCATACGGAATACACGGAAATGCTAATGAGAGCTCAATCGGAAAATCAGTTAGTCACGGTTGTATCCGAATGCATAACAGTGAGATCGAATGGTTATTCGATCAAATAAATGTTGGAGCAACAGTTATTATTGCAAAATCCTCTAATACAAATGGGCAAATTGCTCACGCATATGGTATTTCTATCGCATAAAAGCAAACCATTTATGGTTTGCTTTTTTTATAGTTTAATAGACTGCTATCTTTATTTCTAATAGCATTCTTTTCATTTTTCACTGATAATATTTAGTAAAAAGGAAATAGTTAGAAAGGGGTAATTTTATTTTGAAGAAGTATTTACCTATACTTATTTTATTTTTTGGTATTCTCTATATCTTTTTTATTCCTTCAGAACCTGTGAGCATAAAAATACTATTTAAGGTAATTCCAATGGTGTTGATTATTAGTTATGCCTTTTCACAAATTCCTTATCAATCAACTAAATATCGTGCTCTTATATTTTTAGGTCTTATTTTTTGTATGATTGGTGACGGAACGTTAATCTGGTTTGTTGTTGGTTTAAGTGCTTTTCTAATTGGGCATTTGTTTTACGCTGCTGGTTTTATATCAGGATGGAAATTTTCAATTTATCGCGTACTAGCGATCATTCCAATTGCAATTTATGCGTTTTTTCTATGCTCTAATTTAGTAAAATCGTTAAACGAAAGTGGACAGGAAAACTTAGTTATTCCGGTAATAGCCTATTCAGTAGCAATCTCTTTGATGGTATTTACAGCCATAATGACTGGAAACAAATGGGCTATTTTTGGGAGTTTATTATTTATCATTTCAGATTCTATCTTATCGTGGGACCTATTTGTAGAAAGTGTTAAATATGGTCATGAATTAATCATGATTACCTACTACTCGGCACAGTTTTTAATCGCTAAAAGCATTTTAAATAGGAACAGAGTTGCGTAATATTTTACTTTCAAATATAGAAAGAACTACAATATAAATATAGCCTCTTTTCGCTAAAAGTAAAAAATGAAAGCGTATTACCCAAGAAATATGAAATGTAAAAAAGGAGATTTTCATATGAAAAATGAGTTAATTAATCGTTTAATTAGTTATGCAAAGGTTGATACACAATCAAATGCAAGTAGTGAAACATGCCCTTCTACATCTGGCCAATTAACTTTGGGCCGCATGTTAGTGGAAGAGTTAAACAAAGTTGGATTAGTTGACGTAACAATGGATGACAATGGTTATGTAATGGCTACACTTCCGGCAAATTCCGACAAAGATATTCCAACAATTGGATTTTTAGCGCATTTAGACACAGCGACAGACTTTACAGGAAAAAATGTTAACCCTCAGCTAGTTGAAAACTATGATGGAAATGACATCGTTTTAAACGAGAGTTTAAATGTCGTATTATCTCCAAGTCATTCACCAGAGTTAACTAAATATATAGGTCATACATTAATGACAACTGATGGAACAACATTACTTGGTGCAGATAATAAGGCTGGAATCGCTGAAATTATGACTGCGATGGAGTATTTAGTTCAACATCCGGAAATCAAACACGGCAAAATAAGAGTCGCATTCACACCAGATGAAGAGATCGGTAGAGGCCCACATAAATTTGATGTAAAAGTATTTGATGCTAAATATGCTTACACAATGGACGGTGGTCCACTAGGAGAGCTTCAATACGAGAGCTTTAATGCTGCAGGAGCAATGATTACGGTAAAAGGTAAAAATGTGCACCCAGGTACTGCTAAAGGTAAAATGATAAATTCTATGAAAATTGCCATGGAAATAAATAATTTATTACCTGTTGAAGAAGCGCCAGAATCAACTGAAGGTTACGAAGGCTTTTATCATCTAGTATCAATTGAAGGTGATGTAGAGCTAACAAAAATGCACTACATAATTAGAGATCATGATAAAACAAAATTTGCTAATCGAAAAGAGACATTGTCGAATATTGTAAATCAATTAAAAGAAACACATGGTGAAAATACCATAATTTTAGAATTAAAAGATCAGTATTATAATATGGGTGAGAAAATCTTACCTGTTAAAGAGGTTGTTGATATTGCTCACGAGGCAATGACAAACCTAGAAATCACACCAATTGTAGAACCAATTCGTGGTGGTACAGATGGATCACAGCTTTCATATATGGGGCTACCTACTCCAAATATTTTTACAGGTGGAGAAAACTACCACGGTAAATTTGAATACATCTCAATCGACAATATGGCTAAAGCAACGAATGTTATGATTGAAGTAATCAAATTATATGAACAAAAAGCAACTTCAAAGTAAAAAAGTAGGACTGACAGATCTGTCAGTCCATTTTTTTACTTTATTTTACGAATAAATACGACTTTTAAATAGTTACCTTCTTTAAACTGTTTACTTGTTTTAAAATCATTAGGTAGGCTGAATTCTTCCATTAATTTATATTGCCCGCCTAATTCCTTAAACGCCGTGTCAATAAACCCTTTAAATTTATTCATTCCAAAAGTACTACAATTCGTTGAAGCAACAATTACACCATCATTTTCTGTAATCGTAATCGCTTCTTTCAACAGGTTCTTATAGTCCTTTTCGGCACTAAAGGTATGTTTTTTAGATCTTGCAAAGCTTGGTGGATCTAAAATAACCATATCAAATAAAAGGTTCTTTTTTACTGCATATTTAAAGTAATGAAATACATCCTCAACGACTATGCTTTCGGTAGAAGGATCAATCCCATTAATTTTAAATTGTTCTTTTGTTTTATCTAAGCTCCGATTAGCTAAGTCAACACTAGTAGTCTTACTAGCCCCTCCTACTGCTGCAAAGACAGAGAATGCGCCTGTATATGAGAAAGTATTTAAAACTGTTTTCTCGTAAGCATATTTATCTCGAATTAGCTTTCTAACTTCGCGTTGATCCAAAAATACGCCTACCATTGCTCCATCATTTAAATAGATAGCAAAATTAACTCCATTTTCCTTTACGATAATAGGAAATTGACATCTTTCCCCCATCACAAAGTCATCTTCTTCAATATACTGACCTTTTGTATCGAAGCGCTTCTTCTGATAAATCCCTTTGAATTCGACAATATTCTCTAATGCTTGAATAACCCAATCTTTGAATTGATAGATTCCTTCGCTATACCAACTAATTAAATAAAATCCGTCAAAAAAATCTATCGTTAATCCGCCAATCCCATCGCCTTCTCCATTAAATACTCTAAATGCTGTCGTATCAGAGCTATTATAAAATTGTTTGCGGTCTTCGATTGCTTGTTTAATTTTATCTTCAAAGAACTTAGGACTAATCTTTTCATGCTCTTTTAGGCTAAGAATCCAACCTAAACCCTTATTTTGCTTTCCATAGTAACCCTTTCCGATAAAACCATTACGCTCATCTACTAGATTAATTATCGTACCTTCACTTTTTAAATCTTTGCTATTCACGATCGATTCTTTTGAAATTAGTGGATACCCGGTTTTATAATCTCTTACAAATTTTTGTTTAATTTTTAGATTCATTTCTTTATCCATAAGCCCATCCATTCATCCTCTTTTTTACTCATTATTTCCATTATCAACTTTTATAGTGTGACCTATTAGTCAAAACTGTAGATTTTGATATTATATAATCTTTTTCTATGAAATAACCGCTGAAGCCATTTCGCGCACATCACGCTGTCAAGTCTTTAATTATAACATGACAATCAAACAAATGACTTATTCTCTATATTGCAATCTCTCTTTTTACACTAATCAACTCTTTTTCTTAGCAAGAATGTTCGAGTTTTATAATAGGAGACATAGAATAATCTCTTTCACTTAAAGGACCAGGGAATTACTCCCGCAAGCCATTTTATTTTTAATATCACAAATACCTTTTGATGTAATACCAAACAAATAGAGGACTTAAAAGAGAATAGCATAATTTCTTTTGGAAATAGCCTTTTATTCGTGCACGTAAGAACTTTTTGGCTATAAAAAACACCCCTTATATTCAATGTTGCCCGACAGAGGGTATTTCCAACATCTACTTTAAGGGGTGTAGTCTAAATTGAATAAGGTTTTAAATTCATTCATTAACCTGTTTTATTCTTCTAGCAAAATCAACAAATTTGAACTTATCAGGCCTATGTCTAGATTGACCGTATTGTAATAGAGAACCATCGTCTAAGTATACGAATGTATTTACAACTACTACCATATCATAGCCATCTAAATCTAAATATTTTTGGTCATCTTCTGTACAAGCTTGTACGACAATTTCTTTTTTCGCAAAGCCAATATTTAAGTGTAGAGTATTTTCTATATAGTCGAAAATTGACCCTTCGCAGATTGACCTTGAAAGTTTTTCGACATAAACACTATTGTAGTACTCTTTGTCTAAAATTATTTTTTTCCCGTCGATTTTTCTAGCTCTAACTACTTTCCAAATCGTGGTTTGGTCATCTATTTCTAGTTGTTCTCTTATAAATTTACTAGGCCACTTCTTTTCAAGAATTTCTACAATCGTTTCTGCTTCTCTACCGATTTGATTTGATAATTCTTTAAAACTAATTAAACCTGTTACTGGGAAATTTAATTTTGCAGTGTCTAAAATAAACGAACCTTTGCCTTTAACTTTATTTATATAACCGTTTTGTTCAAGCATTTGTAATGATTTTCTAATTGTATCTCTAGAAACATTAAATTGCTCCATTAATGACTTTTCAGAAGGTATTTTACTACCAACAGTAAAAGCCCCTTTTTCAATCTGTTCAATTAACTTATGATAGATCGAAATATACTTTGTGTTCATTTTCATCACCTAGAAAAATTTTATTATATTCTCACACTTTTCTCAAGAAGGTAACAAATTGACTCATATGGACGCAACGTAAACTCAGTTAAATCTTGACTAGAATCCTTATAATTTGAAATTAATATCTGCTTGTCATACTCCCCAATAGCAATATCTTCTGGTAACTTAAAAAGAGCACCCTCGCCATAAAAATTATTAACGACTAACAACATTCGATTATCAAGCTTACGAGTGTATGCAAAAATTTGTTCATGATTTAGTAATAAAGAATCATACGTACCTGTCGAAATTATATCGAATTCTTTTCTTAAATTAATTAGTTTTTTATAATGATGAAACACTGAATCTTCATCAACTAGAGACTTTTCGACATTTATTTGTTCGTAATCTTTTCCTGTTGAAATCCAAGGTGTACCAGTAGTGAATCCTGCATGTATTGAACCATTCCATTGCATAGGCGTACGAGAATTGTCCCTAGATTTGCTCTTTAAAATGGCTAATATTTCACTTTCTGGAACACCATTTTCTTTTAAGATTTTATAATAATTTAAGCTTTCTACATCTCGATAGTCTTCAATTGCGTCAAATTTAGGATTAGGCATTCCAATTTCTTCACCTTGGTAAATATATGGCGTTCCTCTTAATAAATGCATTGTAGTAGCAAGCATTTTGGCTGATTCTTTATGATATTTTTTATCGTCTCCAATACGTGAAACAATACGTGGCTGATCATGGTTACACCAAAATAGGGCGTTCCATCCATTTCCTGATTGCATACCTTTTTGCCACTGATCCAGAATTGACTTAAGTGACATAAAATCAAAATCCATTAATGACCATTTTTGTCCATCTTTATAGTCAATTTTTAAATGATGAAAGCTAAAAACCATCGATAACTCATTCTCAGACGGATTTGAGTATCGAATACAATGGTCGATTGAAGTTGAAGACATTTCACCGACAGTAATGATTTCTTCACTCTTACCAAACGTCTCATTATTTAACTTCTTTAAATACTCATGAATTCGAGGACCGTCTGTATAGTATTTTCTGCCATCACCTGTTTCGTCATCAACCATAACTTCTGGCTTAGAAATCAGATTAATGACATCCAAACGAAATCCTTTTACCCCTTTATCAATCCAGAAATTAATGATATCGAATAGTTCATTTTGTACCTCACAATTTTCCCAGTTTAAATCTGGTTGAGTTTTATCGAAGAGGTGTAAATAATATTCATTCGAATTCTCAATGTTTTCCCAAGTAGAACCACCAAATTTGGAAATCCAATTCGTTGGCTTTTTTCCGTCCTTTTCTTCCCTAAAAATATAGTAATTTTTATATTTTTCATCTCCGTCAAGAGCTTTCTTAAACCACTCGTGTTCTGATGAAGTATGATTAAAAACCATATCCAGCATTATTTCTATATCACAGCGTTTGGCTGCCTTCACTAATTCATCAAAATCTTCCATTGTTCCGTATGCTGAATCAATCTTTCGATAATCTGCGACATCATAACCATTATCATTTTGAGGAGATACATAAAATGGAGTAAGCCAAATGTAGTCAACACCTAATTCTTTTAAATAATCAAGCTTTTTTGTAACTCCTCTTAAGTCTCCAAAGCCATCTCCATTCGAATCATAAAAAGACTTAGGATAAATTTGGTATACGACACTGTTCTTAAAATCCTTCATTTTGATAATCTCCTTGATTTATAAATAAATTCGAAAGGAAGGAAAATAGATTTCCTTCCCCTTAAATAATTATGAGCTTTTCACTAGTAGTTTTTTCTTGTTAAAGATAATCGTTAAAATAAATGGGACAACGACTGCAACTAGCATAGCGATTGAAAACATCCCAATATGTTTAGGTTGAATAGATAAAATTGCTGGAAGGCCTCCAACACCAATTGAATTCGCCATTACACCTGAACCAACTGAAACAATAGCAGCTATACCAGATCCGATCATAGCAGCTAAGAATGGATAAGCATACTTTAAGTTAATACCAAACATTGCTGGCTCTGTTACGCCTAAGAAACAAGAGATTGCAGCAGGTATTGATACTTGCTTTTCTTCTTCATTCTTTCTATTCAAATAAATGATTGCTAAAACAGCTGAACCTTGCGCGATATTTGATAAAGCGATCATCGGCCACAGATTTGTTCCATTAAGCTGACTCATTAGTTGAAGATCGATTGCATTAGTCATATGATGCAATCCAGTTATAACTAGAGGTGCATAAAAGAAACCAAAAACTAAGGCAAATAGCCATCCAAATGAAGACGTTAATCCTGAATATACTAAATGCGAGACAGCTGAACCGATTTTCCAACCGATTGGACCTAATACTACATGTGCAATTAAAACTGTTGGTACTAGTGCAAAGAATGGTACTACAATCATTGAAATTGCACTTGGAACGATTTTTCGAATATTTGTCTCTAAAAACGCTAAAGTAAAACCTGCTAAAATAGCTGGAATAACTTGCGCTTGATAACCAATCATATCGATTTTAGCAAAACCAAAGTCCCAAACTGGTGGTACAGCCCCACCTGCTACTGCGTATGCATTTAGTAGCTGTGGTGAAACAAGTGTAATACCTAAAACAATCCCTAGAATTTGAGTCGTACCCATTTTCTTTGTAATTGACCATGTAATACCGACTGGTAAGAAATGAAATATGGCTTCACCAATCAACCATAAAAAGGAATGCGTACCTACCCAAAATTGAGAGGTTTCGACAAGTGTTTTTGTACCATGGTCTAGTAGTTTTATATCCCCAATTATGTTACGGAACCCTAAGATCAGCCCCCCTACAACAATGGCTGGAATTAATGGTGAGAAGATCTCTGCTAAGTGAGCAAGTAGTCTTTGAATCCATGTCATATTTTGCCTTGCAGCTATTTTAGCTTCTTCTTTTGAAGTTTCCTCTACCCCAGCTAATTTTGCAAAGTCATTATAAAAAGTAGATACTTCATTACCGATAATTACTTGAAATTGTCCAGCTTGCGTAAAAGTACCTTTAACTATTTTAATTTCTTGAATCATTTTTTCATCAGCTTTTTTAACATCTTTCAACACAAAACGCATTCGTGTTGCACAATGAGTTACGGTAGCGATGTTATCTTTACCGCCAATGTATTGAAGTAATTGTTTTGCTTCATCACTAAATCGGCTCATGATATCCCCTCCTTGAGCAATCTATTATTTATTTTATAATTTTAAATTCATCCTGTACGTACAAGATTAGTATATTCTTGTACGTACAGGATTGCAAGCGTTTTTTGTAAACGTTCTCACTTCTTACTAATTTCCATGGAAATTGCTAATCAATTTACTAATAATAGTCCATAAATATTGATAAAAAAACCGTTAATGCTCTATCTGTTCCCAGGTAGAGCATTAACGGTTTTTACCTTTTATTTACTTAGTTTCCTCTGTAAAGTGATCAAATACGATACAGCCTGCACCTTGTGCTACGATATTATAGGCTGTTGATGATTTAATGATTTGAACAGGACTGTTTGGATAATTTTTCAATCTTCCTTGTGCTGTTTCGCATGCTACATCAAAGAATAATGGCTTTGGAACTAGTGTACCTCCACAAATTACAATATCAGGGCGCACGATATAAATAAGATTAGTCAGTCCAATTCCAAAGTAATTAGCTGCCTCTTTTATGACTTCTAAACAAAGTGGGTCTTCCTTCTCTAAAGCTTCAAGAATTTGATGATAGCTAATATTTTCGACATCGTTTAATTCACCCATCAAAGAAGTCATCTCACCGCGCTTAACACGTTTGATAACCTCTTCTCGAATCGCAGGCAAACTACTGTATGCTTGTAGACACCCATATGAACCACATGAACAAAGTTTTCCATGAATATCAACGATCATATGTCCAAAAGCATCGTCCATCTCGTTCTTATTGCTTATTAATTTACCTCGTTGAATAATTCCACAGCGTATTCCCATATCACTCGAAACGAAAACAATATTCTCGTTTTCTTTACTGAAATTTAGTCTGTACTCTGCTAAGGCAGCTAAATTTGTACCGTTATTTAGTAACACCGGGCACCGATTAGCTTCTTCTAAGTGCTTAACAATATTTAAATCATCCCATCCATCTGCTAAAAATGATCCCGATTTAATCATTACACCTTTTTCTTGATCAATTGGGTCTAACACTCCGATACCAATACCTAATAATTGTTCTCTATTCATATTATTTTGATCTAATAATTCACTTACACTTTTGGTTACAAAATTTAAAGTATATTCTCCAGTACTCACATTGCTCATTTTTAATTTTTTTGAATCGACAATTGTTAGATTTAAATCAAGCAGTAGTACCGTTGTAAATAAATTCGTGATTTCGACACCGATTAAGTAGAATGCAGTTGGGTTAATCACATACATTGCTGGTCTCCTTCCACCGCTAGAAACCCCTAAACCACTGTCATATATAAGTCCTTCCTGTACTAATTCATCTAATAAACGTACACATGTAGTATGTTTATACCCTGTCATTTCAGTTAATGTACTAACTTTAATTGGTCCTAATTTTCGTATTAAGCTATATAAAAGCTTTAAACTTTTGATTTTAGGCGACTGATAGCCTATAAATTGCCTGATCATTGACTCCTCCAAAACTCTAATCTTATTTTATATCCATTTAACTTTTTATATTTTATGAATTAAGTATAGCTATTTATACGTTATATTCACAGTGTTTTTAGTAAAAAGGAATAATCTTTTTACCAAAATGATTTTTAGTCTGTTTACAAGTAAGGAATTATCCATTAGACTTATAGTGAAAGCATTATTATTTATTAGAAATCTTTTTAAATCCCTATCGCTCATTTTAGGAGGAAAAATAAATGCATAAAACTGAACATATTTTAGAAACAAGAGATTTTATATTAAGTAAAACAAACTACCGTCCAACGGTTGGATTAATATTAGGTTCTGGCTTAGGCACTCTTGCAGATGAAATCGAAAACTCTGTTGTAATCCCTTACAGTGAAATTCCTCACTTTGCAAAGTCTGAAGCAGTTGGACACGCAAATGAATTAGTAATCGGTGAATTAAAGGGCCAAGCTGTTGTAGCAATGAAAGGCCGTTTTCATTATTATGAAGGCTTTACTTTAGATGAAGTAACTTTTCCTGTGCGTGTAATGAAAGCACTTGGAGTAGAAAGATTAATCGTAACAAATGCTTGTGGAGCTGTTAACACTAGCTTTAATCCTGGCGATTTAATGTTAATTACGGATCATATTAATTTAGTAGGAACAAATCCTTTAATTGGACCAAATAACCCAGAACTAGGAACTCGCTTCCCTGATGTTTCTGAAGTATATAACAAAGAATTACGTAGCCTTGCATTAGATGTTGCTGCGAAACAAGACCTTAAATTACAACAAGGCGTATATGCTTGGTGGAGTGGCCCTTCATACGAAACACCTGCTGAAATCCGTATGATCCGCACACTTGGTGCTGATTCTGTAGGAATGTCAACGGTTCCTGAAGCAATCGTAGCTGTTCACGGAAGTATGAAAGTTTTAGGTATCTCTTGCCTAACAAACATGGCTTGTGGCATCCTAGACCAACCATTAAACCATGAAGAAGTAATTGAAGTAGCAAGCATGGTTAGAACAAAATTCGTTAACTTAGTTAAGGGCATTTTAGAAGAAATGTAATTCGAAATACGAAATACGAATTGCGGAAGGCGTTTGATCAGCCCCGACAAGCATAAGACAAAGAACGATAAAGGTTGGTTTTTACCTTTATTGAGCTTCAGCTTATGACCTCGAGGGGGCTAACGCCTGGAGCTAGACAATGCGGAAAGTGTTTGAGTGGCTCCCTGAGCGAGTATTACCGGAGAAATATCTCGCTCAACAGTAACAAAATATGAAATTAGATATAAGTAAAGAGGTTTTGGTTTTCCCTCTTTACTTCTTTTTATTAAATGGGGTGTTATTTTGAAAGGCATACTATATATCATTATCGGATCTGTTTGTTATGGCGTTTTGTCTACCTTTGTAAAATTGGCATATGGTGATGGTTTTATTGTAAATGATGTAGTCGGTATTCAAATGTTTGTTGGGGCTGTATTGTTATGGTCCATCGTACTTTTTAATAAAAGTAGATCTGCTAAGTCAACTAATCAACAATATTTAAAACCTGCAAAGAAGGATGTTTTATTACTTGTAGTATTAGGATCTACCACTGGCCTAACGGGAATGTTTTATTATTTGGCGTTACAATATATTACTGCATCATTAGCGATTGTACTGTTGTTCCAGTTCACTTGGATTGGCGTTTTATTAGAATCAGTAGTCAATCGAAAACTTCCAGAAAAAAGTAAGTTACTCTCATTGATTCCACTCGTTATTGGAACGATCTTTGCGACAAATGTTTTAACCGATGGAATTGGTTCATTGAATTGGTTAGGAGTTTTATTTGGAGCGTTGTCCGCGGTTTCGTACAGTACTTTTATCTTACTTAGCGGTAGAATCGCTTTAAAAGCCAATCCTATAACAAAAACGGCATTAATGATAACAGGTGGTTTTATAATTTGTGCTATCTTCCTTCCACCTACATTTTTCACAAACTGGAACTTATTTGCAGAACTTTTGATAAAGTATGGGTTGATCCTTGGCTTTTTAGGTCCATTTTTCTCTACTTTAATGTTTTCAAAGGGCGTTCCTTTAACAGGTTCTGGTCTTGCTTCTATTTTAGGTGCAGCAGAGTTACCGACAGCTACATTAATGTCAGCGATTGTATTAAAGGAAACAGTTGGAGCTCCGCAATATTTTGGTATCATTTTAATTTTAATCGGTATCGTTATACCTGAATTCCTTAAAAGAAAGTCACTTCAATCTGCATAAAATTATTTAAAAATGAACAAAGGGACCGTGTTTATTACGGTCCCTTTTATGATTCCTTATTTATTCATTTGTGCAAGAAAATCTCCCAGAAGACTACCCATATCTTCCTCTTCAACTTCTTCTTCAGCTGCAGAGACTTCACTTTTGCTTGCAACTTCCCAATTAAAGTTTTCTAAATCATCATCACGATCATTTTTGCTTCCGGTATTATCTAAATCTGTTACTCTCCGTTCTTTTGTACGGCTTTCTGTCTGAACGGGTTCCAATTCTGGTTCTAGTTCATTCTCTTCTTCTTGAAGATATAGAGCTTCTTCAATTGCTAGACTATTACTATTTAGCGATGTAATAAGAGAAGCCGTACGGACTGGATTGGCTAATAATTGGTACACAATACTACCTAATAGTGCCTCAGAATGTTCGTGTTTCAACCAATCTCTTTGGGCTTTACTTAGACTTTTCGGAAGTGGAATCGTTATTGTTTGCCTTTGCTTTGATAATGAGTCATTAACTCCGCTCATTACGTACTCAGCAATTTTACCTGAAAAGTTTCGCCTTTCGTTTTGCTTAAGCTGTTGCAAATGTTTTATTATCTGATCAGGCGTATCGGAAGGGATACGAAATGTAATAGGTTGTCCCCTCGTCAATTCTTTTTCCTTCATGGAATCACCTTATTTTGATTTAGACATTTTTTGTTCTTCTCTTTGATTTTGATTTTGATTTGCTTCTCTTCGGGATTCCCTTATTCTTTTTATATCAAAATCAGCAATTAGTTTATAATAAGCATTCGCCATCATCCAGATACTTTCCTTCTCATCTTCAAAGAAATCAATATTATATCCGTCTAGGTTGTTATTTAGTGTCTTAAGATAATCCTTTAAGATTAGGGATCCTCCACCGATGAAATAGCATATCTCCGTTTGAGAGTTTTTCTGCCAAATATTTCTTAAATGACGATATTGTTTTTTTGCTAATTCTAATAGAATTCGGTCTACAATATCATGAACGCTTGTCCTACTTCCCTTAACATAAATATGATTTCTATCGCTTTTTTTAGTTATTATCTCTACAACATCTCTACGACTATCGAGTTCAACTCCATGTCTAGAACGAATCTCTTCACGAATTGCTTCTAGGGATTCTGCTACTCCTAGATTAAAGCCTTGAGCTTTATCGTCATCTACCTTTCTATTTCTAATGACGGCAATATCAGTTGATAACCCTCCGATATCCTGAATAAGGATCTTTTTATCTATAAGGTCTTTATTAATTATGTTTAGATGACTATCCATAACTAGGTTAATAAAAGCGGCAAAACCTTCAGGGTAAACCTTAACGTCTTCAAATTTAATATTAACTTTTAATCCTTGATGTCTAGGTGTTACTAAAAATTCCACTTGGTGAACTGAACCTAGTAATCGAGATCGATAGCCAACGTCCTTACCTTCTTTTACTTCTCTAAGCGGTAGGCCTGTTCCTAATATGTAAGTTGCCTCAATTACATTATTTGAGTTCTTTACTATTTGTTTATTTTCTTCTCTA
Source organism: Gottfriedia sp. NPDC058432 (assembly GCF_042721555.1). NCBI lineage: Bacteria > Bacillati > Bacillota > Bacilli > Caryophanales > Bacillaceae > Gottfriedia > Gottfriedia sp. NPDC058432. The sequence continues at coordinate 109,128 of NZ_JBHXLC010000004.1, read as the reverse complement.
GCTGCATCTAATGCTAACGCTGCAAATAACATAATAAGTGTTTGATCTTCTTCGGACTTATTGCTTCCTGGATCTAATTCCGTTGCATTACTACTTTTTGTTGCTAAGTTTCCTACTCGGTAAACAGTATTATTCTCTTTTAAAGTAGGAGAGTGAACGCGAATATGTATTCCATCAACTGGATCTTGGTTGTCTAATTCTTCTATCCCAATGATTGGACGATCTTCTGTATCCCTTGCAATAATATTAGGAATATTAACCTCAGATTCCATCTTCCCAAAAATTCCTTTGAGTGAATCGTTTCCTACATCAATAGCAGCTATACGAGCATTTACCACTTAAATCATCCCTTTCGTTAATAGGTTTACATATTAATAGATAATTCTGATTTAAGATTATCTAACTTTAGTCATCCGGTCAATGTCCCGTACTGAACTATTATAAAAATGTAACTGAAATGTCATCTTGTATACAAAATTGTAAACACATAAACTTGTATACACTTTTGTGTACATGTGTACAAAAACGTATACAACTGTACACAAAAACGTGTACTTGTATACAAAAATGTATACATTTCTTTTTTTATTTAAAAATTATTCTTGGGACGGCTGTCTTCTACCTACGAAAAGCTTATGAATATTTTTATTTAAATAAGAATGTTTCAATATATTGGAGTCAATATCGCAAAGTACTAACACTAAGTGAGCTTCATTCATAATGTTGTGAATTTCGTTGATAAAATTATTTCGACCAACTTACTAAACTAATATTTACAAAATTAGTGTCATAATAACTACCAGTATCTTTTTTCAGAGGCTCAAAACATTAAATTGTTTACAATATTTGTATTGATGTGTAAGCCGATGATTATTAAGAGGTAATTCTTTAGAGTAATGATTACTTTAGATATTTTTTAAGATTAAATTTTTTTTACGGAGAACTTGAATGGAATGAATGGGTGTTGATTCCTGTGAAATACGTGGGAAGGCTCAGATCGCACCACACGGAAAGCGAGAATCCCGTAGTGGAAATCAACGAATATCTAACACAAATAACCAGAGCAAATTGATCAAATAAAAAATAATGAAGAATATTTGGATTAGACAATCTCATTATTTCAATAACATGTAAAGTTTACATAATTGTACACAAGTACACTTTATCGTGTACAATCGTTTACAAAAATGTATTCCTGTGTACAAATATGTGTACAATTGTTTACAAAACGTATTCCTGTGTACAAATATGTGTACAACTTACTTTAAATTAACTTTACTCTAAAAATTAAAATATAATCAGATGACTTCTACCTACCCGTTTGTGGATAAATTCCTTATTTCTTGATATCCACATGTGGATTACTTATTTTTATTTTGATTAACTAACACTTGAATAGGCTTTTACTTAAATAGTATCATTTTTGCACCAAGTTCATAGTGACAACCCTAAACTCTTACTTGAAGCTTCCAATATACTGCGATAGCTTCTGTTATTAGGTCCTCCCTTACATTTACAAATGCTTTTTCCCAAGATGCAACTTCTGTTCCTGATACAGTCATAATTTTACCAATCATTCGTTGAGTTATATTTATATCCCCTATAATAGAAGAAGATTCTACAATTTTTAATCCACTAAGCAGAGTATCACAATTTCGAGTAACTTCTTGGATTTTCAATTACTTCCCCTAGCCCTCCCCCACTTTGTAGAAAAAAAACAATAGTTACTATACAGCTTTAGGCGCAAAAAAACATTTGTGCCTACACAACTAGCTCCCTCCTTTTTGAAGCATGACAATCAATATATAGTCCATTTTCTTTCCTCTACTTTCGCTAAAAGAAATTGCTCTACCCCCGCGAAGTTTATTTAAAATTTTATAAATCACAGTGATTTTTAAGGTTAAATATGCAAATTTTTACTTTCTTACAAAAGTTTTTGTTCTTTTTTCATGAAACGATTATAATGGGAATTATGATTGTACTTCTCTAGTACAATTTAATAAATAGAAAATTTAATAAAAAATCCATAAGTTACTTATGGTAGAGGTCGCAAACTCCCCTCTACAAAAAAATAAGGCGAAAAACAATATTTGTCGTATTGTTTTTATTTTTGTTATTCGGGATGCCCTCTTCTTTTTAATCATGTAAAGGAGAGAAGAAATATGAAAAATGAAAAAGCAATCGTTGTATTTAGCGGTGGCCAAGACAGTACTACGTGTTTATTCTGGGCTATGCAACAATTTGGTGAAGTTGAAGCTGTTACGTTTAACTACAATCAGCGCCATAAACTAGAATTAGATGTAGCTGCAGATATTTGTAAGGAATTAAATATTCCTCACCATATCCTTGATATGTCCTTGTTAAATCAGCTTGCACCAAATGCTTTAACAAGATCAGATATTGATATAACTCACGAAGAAGGCGAACTTCCTTCTACATTCGTTGATGGACGTAACTTATTATTCCTATCTTTTGCAGCAGTACTTGCTAAACAAAAAGGCGCAAAGCACATTATTACTGGTGTTTGTGAAACTGACTTTAGCGGATACCCTGACTGCCGAGATATCTTTGTTAAATCATTAAATGTAACTCTTAATCTATCAATGGATTATCCATTTGTTATTCATACTCCACTTATGTGGATTGATAAAGCTGACACATGGAAATTAGCTGATGATTTAGGCGCATTTGAATACGTTAAAAATAAAACATTAACTTGCTATAACGGCATTATTTCTGATGGTTGTGGAGAATGTCCGGCATGTGAGCTTCGTCAGGCTGGTTTAGATCGTTATCTACAATCGAAGGGAGCCGCAAAGCATGTTTGATTTTCGCATCGTAGAAAGACTTCATAAAATTGATGAGCATATTAAAAAAGAAGACTTAAAATATCACCATAAACGAGTTCTTGTTAATAAAGAATTTACCTTTGATGCTGCACATCACTTACACTGCTATGAAGGTAAATGTAAGAATTTACATGGCCACACATATAAAGTTATTTTTGGAATTAGTGGTTTTGTTGATGAGATCGGCTTAGTGATCGATTTTGGTGATATTAAGCAGATTTGGAAAGAAAAAATTGAAATCTATTTAGATCATCGTTATTTAAATGAGATGCTACCTCTGATGAATACAACAGCAGAGAATATGGTTGTTTGGATTTTTGAGCAAATGGAAAATGCGCTTAAAGATGAAACAAATCCTGCACAAGATATTCGAGTTGAGTTTGTTCGTTTATTTGAAACGCCTACAAGCTATGCAGAAGCTCGTAGGGAGTGGATGATCAATGAGTAAAATTCCAGTACTTGAAATATTCGGACCTACTGTACAGGGTGAAGGAATGGCAATTGGTCAAAAAACGATGTTTATTCGTACGGCGGGTTGTGATTACTCTTGTAGTTGGTGCGATTCATCATTCACATGGGATGGTAGTGAAAAAGAAAATATAAAATGGATGGCCGCAGAAGAAGTTTGGGAAAATTTAATGAGTCTAGGCGGCGATACATTCTCTCATATAACGATTTCTGGTGGAAATCCTGCCTTACTTCCATCTTTAGGCCCTGTAGTTGAGTTTTTAAAGGAAAAGAATATGACTTTAGCTCTTGAAACTCAAGGTAGTAAGTGGCAACCATGGTTACCTTCTATTGATGAAGTTACTTTATCGCCTAAACCGCCTAGCAGTGGCATGAATACTGATTTTGATATGCTAGGAAGCATCATTCAAAATTTAGAAAATCACCCAAAGTTTTGCTTAAAAGTTGTTATTTTTGATGAAAAGGATTTAGCTTATGCAGAAACTGTTCATCAAAAATTCCCACATGTTCCGTTCTTTTTACAAGTCGGAAATAGTTGGCTAAATGCGGATGATGGTACTTTATTACAATACATGTTAAATCGTTACGAATGGCTTATAGATGAAGCAATGAAATCAAAAGTCTTTAAAAATGTAAAAGTTTTACCTCAATTACATGCATTTGTTTGGGGAAATAAGAGGGGAGTTTAACCAACATGGTAGGAAGATCAAAAGGTTCACTAGAAGAAGTATCATTACTTGGCAGCAACAACACAAAATATTTATTTGAATATGATCCAGGAATATTAGAAACATTTGATAATACTCACCCAAATCGTGATTATTTCGTAAAGTTTAATTTCCCTGAGTTTACTTCACTTTGTCCAAAAACTGGTCAACCTGATTTTGCGACAATTTATATTAGCTATATTCCTGAAAAGAAAATGGTTGAAAGTAAATCATTAAAACTATACTTCTTTAGCTTCCGTAATCATGGTGACTTCCATGAAGATTGCATGAATATCATTATGGATGATCTAATTGAATTAATGGATCCTCGATATATTGAAGTTTGGGGAAAATTCACTCCACGTGGTGGAATTTCAATTGACCCATACTGCAACTATGGTCGCCCAGGTACGAAATACGAAAAAATGGCTGAACATCGCATGATGAACCATGATTTATATCCTGAGAAAATTGATAATCGATAAAAAATCACTTTAAAGTGCACTGTATAAAATACAGTGTACTTTTTTTATTCAGGTAAATACTATATTCGTTTATGGCACTTAATTTGTTTTTATTTTACAATTAATGGAAAGTAAATAAGAAGTGTGGTGAAACCATTTGTTTAAACTATTACTCATTGAAGATGATTCTTCTCTATTCACTGAGATTAAAGATCGGCTATCAGGATGGTCCTACGAGGTTTATGGGATCACAGACTTTAGTAAGGTAATCCAAGAATTTACAGAGATAAAACCAGATTTAGTCATCATTGATATACAACTGCCAAAATACGATGGATTCCATTGGTGTCGGATGATTCGTTCCCATTCAAACGTACCTATTATCTTTTTATCTTCAAGAGATCACCCTTCAGATATGGTCATGTCGATGCAGCTTGGAGCAGATGATTTTATACAAAAGCCATTCCATTTTGATGTACTAATTGCAAAAATCCAGGCTACTCTTAGACGCGTCTATAATTATAATACCGAAAAAATTGCACTTAAAACTTGGTGTGGTGCAACCGTGGACTATGAAAAAAATACTGTATCAAATGAAAATGGTGCAATTGAACTTACAAAGAATGAGATCTATATTTTAAAACTGCTAATTGAACAAAAAAATAAAATCGTAAGTCGCGAGGATTTAATTAATGCCCTTTGGGATGATAAGCGATTTATTAGTGATAACACCTTAACAGTAAACGTAAATCGATTGCGTAAAAGACTAGATGAAATAGAATTAGGACAATTTATTGAAACTAAGGTTGGTCAAGGATATATTGCTTTAGAAGAGGAGATTTAATGATTAAAACATTTCTAATTGAGCGATTTAGTTGGATTCTTTTTTTTCTACTAACACAAGTACTCATTGTATTTGTTTCATTTATTGATTTGTCAATTCCTTTAAAATCATTACTTTACATTGTCTTTCTATCACTATTATTGTTTATCATTTTTTTAGTCATTCGATATCCTAAAGAAATAAAATTTTATAAAAGTCTTGTTGAACGTGAGGATAACCTTGATTTGACGGGAATTGAAGAGTCAAATAGCCCATTTGAAGAAATTGTTGAAAACAGTTTAACAAATCAAACAAGCTTATTAAAAAAAATTGCTATTCAAAATCAAACTTATTTAGAGCAAGAAAAAGATGAGCTCCTATCATGGATCCATGAAGTAAAAACGCCTTTAACAGCAATGCACTTAATGATTGATCGTATGAAGGATGAAAAGTTAAAGTCAAATTTAACATATGAATGGCTACGTATTCACCTATTATTAGATCAACAGCTTCACCAAAAAAGAATACCTTTTATTGAAAATGATCTTTATATAGAAAAAATTGAGCTGGAAGATGTCATTTATCCAGAGATTAAAACTTTGCAATCATGGTGTATACATAAAGGGATTGGATTTGACATTGAATTAGAGGAGCTAGAAGTATTCAGTGATGCTAAATGGCTATCCTATATACTACGGCAGCTATTAACAAATGCAGTGAAATATAGTACATCCTCAGACATTCGGATTATAAGTAAGCAAATTAATGAGCATGTGATTCTTGAAATTGAAGACTTTGGTCGTGGTATTCATTCAAAAGATTTGCCGCGAATTTTTGAAAAAGGATTTACTTCTACGTTTCAGCATCAAGACAATGCCTCTACAGGGATGGGGTTATATTTAGCAAAGAAAGCTGCCCAGTCACTACATATTACTTTCCAAGTAAAGTCTGAGTTAGATAAAGGTTCAATTTTCACGCTAACATTCCCTAAACGAAATGAATTTGTAAAAATAACAAGCATGTGACAAAATTGTCACATGCTTTTGTTTATTGTTCGGTTAATCAAAGGAAACGGTCTATGTAACCATTTATACTAATTTTATCGAATGAAAATAAGGGAGTGTATGAATTGAATATTTTAGAAGCAAATAAAATTCATAAAAGTTACGGTAATAAATTTAATAAACAAGAAGTGTTAAGTGGCATTAATATAAACATCGAAAAAGGTGAATTTGTTAGTATCATGGGGCCATCTGGATCTGGTAAAACAACTTTACTAAACGTTCTTTCTTCGATCGATAAGATTAATAGTGGAACGATTGCAATTGAAGGTAAAGATATAACGGATATGAGAGAAAAGCAATTAGCAGAATTTCGTAAATACTATTTAGGCTTTATTTTTCAGGAATACAACTTACTAGACACATTAACTGTAAAAGAAAATATTCTTCTACCTTTATCAATAACAAAAACGTCACCAAGTGAAGCCAATCAAAAGTTTGATGTAATCGCTAAAGAGCTTGGTATTTACGAATTAAAAGATAAGTATCCTAACGAAATCTCTGGGGGACAAAAACAGCGTACTTCAGCCGCTAGAGCATTTATTCATGAACCTAGTATTATTTTCGCTGATGAACCTACAGGTGCATTAGATTCAAAATCTGCTTCAGATTTATTAAATAAACTAAGCGAACTAAACGAGAAAAGAAACGCGACAATTGTAATGGTTACACATGATCCAGTAGCAGCAAGCTTTTGCAATCGAGTTGTCTTTATTAAAGATGGACAAATCTATTCACAACTACACAAAGGTGATGAAACGAGACAAAATTTCTTTAAAGATATCATGAAAACTCAAGGTGTATTAGGTGGTGTTCACCATGAGCATTAATCATTTGATATTCCGAAATTTAAAAAAGAATTTAAAAAACTATTATCTATATGTTTTTGCTTTAATATTTAGTGCTGCTTTATATTTCTCATTTGTTACACTGCAGTATGATCCCTCAATGGATGCGACAAAAGGTTCGATTAAAGGAGCTGCTGCAATTCGCTCAGCGTCGATTTTACTTGTTGCGATCGTTTCGATATTCCTTTTATATGCAAATATGATTTTTATAAAAAGAAGAAGTAAAGAAATTGGTTTGTTCCAATTAATCGGAATGACTAAAAACAGGATTTTCGGTATTTTAACAGTTGAAAATTGTATTCTATATTTTAGTTCATTGGTTCTTGGTGTCTTAGTGGGTTTTTCTATTTCAAGGCTGATCGTTATGGTTCTATATAAAATCGTAGGAGTTAAAGCGATTGCTAATTTACATTTTTCTTCACAAGCATTAGTACGAACATTAATAGTATTTGTCGTCATTTACGCGTTCATTATGTTAATGAATTATGCTTTTATTAAAAGACAAACTATTTTATCTTTATTCCGAGTAGTCTCATCGACTGAAGGAAAGCTTAAAAAAATGTCTATTTTCGAGATTTCTATTGGAGTTTTAGGTATTTTATTAATAATCTCAGGTTATTTTCTATCATCAAAATTATTTGATGGCGATTTTACTACTATGACTCAACTATTTTCGGTAATGATTTATATTTTAGCGTCAGTCATTATTGGAACTTATTTAGTGTATAAAAGTTCGGTTCGTTTTATTTTAAATATCGTTCGTAAAAAGAAAAATGGCTATTTAAATATTAATGATGTTCTCTCTTTATCTTCAATTATGTTTAGAATGAAGTCTAATGCCTTATTACTAACTATTATTACAACTGTTTCAGCACTAGCGATTGGCTTATTATCTTTAAGCTATATATCTTATTATTCTGCAGAAAAGACAGCTGAGAGCCACGTCCCTGCTGATTTTTTCTTAAATAATAAAAAGGATTTACAAACTTTCACATCTGCGCTAGATAAAAATGGTATTAAATATAGAGAAAAACACACCGAGGTTATTCAAGTTAATGCAAATATAAAGAATATACTCGATAAAGAGTTAGAAGGCATGATGAAGGATGCAGACAAGTTTCCACTTGCGGTCGTAAGTGAAAAGTCAGTTAAACTAAACCTTGCTTCAAATGAAGTGTTATTTACTGGATACGATGATATGCTTCAAAAATTTATGACCTTAAAGGATTCAGGGCATATTGAATTAACTAGCAACAAGAAAAAGTTTAACCTTAACTATTTAGGATTAAAACGTGAAAAGATTATACCTTCCTACTTCACAAATGGCGGATTTCCTACTGTCATAGTGGACGATCAAGTATTTAAAACGTTAAAACAGAATCTTGATCCATCAATTCAAAAAGATTCTACTGTCTACAATGGAATTAATATAAGTGATGAAAAACTAATCGAAAAAGCAAATAATATTTTTGTGGACCATCAACTTGAAAAGAATTATCCTAATGATTCTCGACTTGAAATCGTTAAAAGTCAGAAAGCAAATATGGGTCTTATTATGTTCATCGTAGGATTTTTAGGACTAACGTTCTTAATGACATCAGGATGTATTTTATACTTTAAACAAATGGATGAAAGTGTTGACGAAAAACCAAATTATACAATTTTGCGCAAACTAGGTTTCTCCCGTAGAGACTTATTAAGAGGTATACGCTCTAAGCAATTGTTTAATTTTGGTATCCCATTAGTAGTCGGACTAGTTCATAGCTATTTTGCCGTTCAATCTGGATGGTTCTTATTTGGTGCTGAAGTGTGGACACCAATGATTATCGTCATGGTTTTATATGCGGTTTTATACTCTGTGTTTGGTCTTTTATCCGTTCTTTATTATAAAAAAGTGATTAAAGAAGCTCTTTAAACTTTTATAATCCCTATTCCCTACTCTAAATAATAGAAGCTCTATCTGAGCTTCTATTATTTTTTTTACTTATTTTGATTTATAATAACCTTATACATACTACTTTAAAGGTGGATCGGGATGACGAAAACGATTGTTGAAAAACTAAACTTAAAAAAGTATAAAAAAGCTACCGTTTTAAATCAGCCAAGTGATGCAAATTATTTTGCAGATTTACCACATTTTGATACGGATCTATTAAATCATCCTTATGATCTAATATTTGCTTTTGTACTTGATATGGACTCGCTTAAAGAACTAGTAACAAAGATTACCCGAAATCATTATTTAGATAAGAATGGCTATATTTTTATTGCCTACCCTAAAAAAGGCAACAAAGTATATCCGACTTATATTCATCGTGATGATTTATTTGAGGGATTAGGTGCTGATGAGAGCGGCTATATTGGTTCAAGTACAATTAAGTTTGCTCGTATGGTTGGACTGGATGACGTCTTTACGGTTGTTGGATTAAAAGACGAATCAAAAACAAAAGCTATGAACTCAGCAAAAGCAAGTCAATGCGTAGATGATTATATCGAAATGATTCCAAACGTCGAAAAGGATTTAGAAGATTCTCCTGAATTACTTACGATTTATAAGTCTCTAACTCCTGGGTATCGTAAAGATTGGGCACGACACGTCTATAGCGCTAAGCAAGAAGCAACGAAAACAAAAAGACGAGAAGAAATGAAAATGGCCCTAGGTGCTGGTTATAAAACGATGGATTTATATCGTAGAGATAATAAATAGAAAAAAAAATCCACAAGATTATTTCTCTTGTGGATTTTCTTCGCTTATTAGATCATTTTGATGTTACTTTAACAACAACGAGTAACTTTACCGCCTTTAGAATTAAAACGTGACTCTTGTGCTTCGATAAAGAACTCTTTTCTAGATTGAATTGGTTGATCAGGGTGTTGTGTTTTCATATGTTCAACATATTTCTCATAGCTTGGTACACCTACTAATAAACTAATAAACTGTTTATAATATTTTTTGAACTCCTTCACTTTATAATGCATAATTTTTCGGTTCACTTTCTTCGCGTTTAATATACGGAGTTTCATGTAATTTTATTGGTTTATTGGACAATATATTTATCCAATTTCGAACCGAAGCAATTAGAACTAAAAGCACAATCACCATAAATACTCCACAAATCGTTGCGTCAATATAGTCATTTAAAATAATTTGATTCATTTGTGCTTTACTAGCTGCCGGTGCAAGGATTTTGCCAGCATCTAAACCATCTTTAAAAATTTTAGCATGCGCTAAAAATCCTATTTTTGGTAATGCATGAAACAGCTTTTGCCAACCAGCAGTCATTGTTACGATTAAGATCCAAATCGTTGGCACTAATGTAATCCATGCATATGCCTTTTTCCCCATTTTCAGTAATATAGTTGTGCCTAGCAATAATGCAATCGCGGCGAGCATTTGATTTGCAATTCCGAATAATGGCCATAAAGTATTAATACCTCCAAGCGGATCAATAACTCCTTGGTAAAGGAAATACCCCCAGCCAAAAACGCAAATGGCTGTCGCAATTAAGTTCGCAGGAAGTGAATCCGTTTTTCCAAATGGCTTATACACATTGCCTAAAATATCCTGCGTCATATAACGGCCAATCCTAGTTCCAGCATCAATTGTTGTTAAAATAAATAAAGCTTCAAATAAAATAGCAAAGTGATACCAGAAAGCCATTAATGCCTTACCACCGATTACTTTAGAGAAGAGTGCCGCCATGCCGATTGCTAAAGTTGGTGCCCCACCAGTACGAGAAAGGATTGTTTGTTCACCTACGTCTTTGGCTAGCGTGCTCAAATCATTTGGAGCTATTGTAAAGCCCCAGCTTGAAACTACTTGAGCCACTTGATTTACGTCAGTTCCAATTATGGCAGGTGGGCTATTGATGGCAAAATATGCTCCTGGAGTTAATAAACAAGCAGCAATCATAGCCATTACTGCTACAAAAGACTCCGTTAACATAGCACCATAACCAATGGCACGTGCATGCGTTTCACGCTCAATCATTTTAGGGGTAGTACCTGAAGCAACTAATGCGTGGAATCCAGAAACAGATCCACAAGCAATTGTTATAAATAAAAATGGAAATAAATTTCCAGCAAATACTGGTCCTGTTCCGTCAATAAATTTTGTAACGGCCGGCATTTGTAAATCCGGTGCTACAATAATAATGCCAATTGCTAAAGCTAAAATCGTTCCAACCTTTAAAAATGTGCTTAAATAATCACGTGGAGCTAGTAATAGCCAAACTGGAAGTACTGATGCTATAAACCCGTAACCAATTAACATAAGGGCAATCGTTTCTCCCTTAAACGTAAACATTGCCGCTAATGTTGGACTTTCTGCTACATATTGTCCCGCATATAATGAAATTAGTAATAAAATCACACCAATAAAAGACCCTTCTCCTACTCGGCCTGGACGTATGTATCGCATATATATCCCCATGAAAAGTGCGATTGGAATTGTTGCCGCAATCGTAAACATTCCCCACGGACTTCCCGCAAGTGCTTTAACTACAACAAGGGCTAAAACAGCTAATAAAATAACCATAATTCCTAAAATACCTATTAAAGCGATAACCCCTGTTATAGGACCGATCTCTTCTTTAATCATTTCACCTAGTGATTTACCATTTCTACGCGTCGAAGCAGCTAATATAACAAAATCCTGTACTGCGCCAGCAAATACAACTCCTACAATAATCCAAATTGTTCCGGGTAAATAACCCATTTGCGCAGCTAAAATTGGTCCAACTAGAGGTCCAGCCCCTGCGATCGCTGCAAAATGATGGCCAAATAATACCCACTTATTCGTCGGTACAAAGTCTTTACCGTCGTTATTAATTTCGGCAGGTGTTTTACGAGTTTCATCAAGTTTAAACACTTTATCTGCAATAAACTTACTATAAAAACGATAAGCCACTGCATATGTACAAACTGCCGCTGTGAGGAGCCAAATTGCATTTATTGTTTCCCCTCTTTTTAAAGCTAAAACAGAAAAACAGAAAGCTCCAAGTATTGAAATTAATCCCCAAACAACTATTGATTTTAAAGATTTCACAACAAAAGATACCTCCTTTTTCATTTATAAAAGAAAGTATATCATTAATTCAGAATTTTTTGTCAATTAATGGTAAAAAAAGTATAATAACGACATTTATACTGATTTTAAGCTGGTTTTTCTTCATAAAAGTGGACGAAAGTTATATTGAACTTCTCTAATTGAAGAGTTTCAAGGGAAAAAACAACTTAGCTATAGTAATATTTGAACTAATCTTTTTAAACAAAAGAAAACCATCCTAAGCTTAATTGCTAAAGGATGGTTTTCTTTCATTAAATAGGTTATTTAACATGTTGAATAAAATTAATGTCGATCAGTTCATTCAGCCTTTGTAGTTCTTTTTCTCCTAGTAACTTTTTCCCTTCGTTTAAGGATACTAGAGCACTCTCAATTAAATATTTTCGTGGTGTTTTTGACTGCAATAATTCATTTTGTAAAAAATCTAGTAACTCATTGTACTTTTGCTGTTCATTACTATTTAATGCTGATTTTTTCATTGTACAAATAATACTACAAAGCTTTTGTTGAAGATTTTCTTCGGTCTTTCTTACTGGTAACCATTTATCTAATAGCCCCAAATTGAATAATTGCTCACCAGATTCCTCAACATCCTCAACAATCTTAATGATACGTTTTACACTATATCGGACAACATGTTCCATACTAATATTCATATCTTTGGCGAGGTCATAGTATCTCACATTATGGTGTATTATTCCTAAAAACATAATGGCACTATCTAATAAAAAGTCTTTCTTCTCACTGCCAAAAATGTCTAAAAAACGTGTATACACCCAATTTAATGTCTTAAAATTACCTTCTCTTATGAACTGTTTAATATCTAAGTCATTTATATAAATTACTTCTTCAAATAGAGAAATTAGTTTATTATCTCTATTTGCCTCCATTAATAAAGTTATTTGTTTAATGAAAATTTCAATATTCGAAGGGCTCTGTCCGATCAACAACTCATTTCTTTCATGCTCAAGTTTTTTATAAATCATATTAAATAATGCGACTACTAAATCACTTTTTGACGAAAAATAATTATAAAATGTACCTTTAGATATACCGCTACAGTCTAATATGTCTTGAATTGACGTTGCTTGAAATCCTTTTTCAATAAACAATTCATGAGCTATTTTTACAACATGCTGTTTACGATCATTCATATAATCACCTTGGTTCTAGTTAATTACTGCTTAAAAAACATAGTACATTATTTTAACATTTTTAACTAGTAAATATCTGATTAGTTTATTAAAGATTTCTAATGGTTATTATAATTGCATCTAATGAATGAATGGTATATCATATTATCTTATATAGAAGATGGAAACACAGTTCAAAAAATTGAACTAGATGTACAAAGGAGGGGAAATCATGGATCATTCCATGAATAAATCGGTTCGCCCACCATATGGGATTATTACAATCCTAATGATTGGGGCTTTTATTGCGTTCTTAAACAATACTTTACTTAATATTGCTTTACCTTCTATTATGAAGGATTTGGACGTTGAGCCTTCGACTGTTCAATGGCTTTCAACTGGATATATGCTAGTTAATGGAATTTTAATTCCGACTACTGCTTTTTTGATCCAAAAATATTCTGTTAGACATTTATTTATAACTGCACTACTTTTATTTAATATCGGTACTTTAACAGCAGGATTTGCACATGTATTTCCTTTATTATTAGCGGGCCGTATGATTCAAGCTTCTGGTTCGGCTATTTTAATGCCATTATTAATGAATGTTATGCTAACTAGCTTCCCTGTTGAAAAACGAGGAACTGCAATGGGCTTCTTTGGTTTAGTAATGATGGGTGCACCAGCGATCGGACCAACATTATCTGGGTGGATTATTGAACATTATGACTGGAGAATGCTTTTCCATGTTGTTTCACCGATTGCATTGACGATTTTAATTATTGGCTTTTTCTTACTTAAAGATAAAAAAGAGAAATCAAATAGTACGATCGACCTTTTCTCTGTTCTTTTATCAAGTATAGGTTTTGGTGGATTATTGTACGGTTTTAGTACTGCCGGAACAAAAGGATGGGATAGTCCAGAAGCTTACGTTACATTAATTGTAGGGGTTATTTCATTAGTACTATTTATCGTACGTCAATTAAAACTTGATACGCCAATGTTAAACTTTAGAATTTATCGCTACCCTATGTTTGCTTTATCATCAGCGATTTCAATTGTAGTTACAATGGCTATGTTTTCAGCAATGATGCTTTTACCGATTTATACTCAAACGCTTCGAGGCATTAAACCATTTGATGCAGGCTTAATGCTGTTACCAGGTGCTTTATTAATGGCAATTATGTCGCCAATTACGGGTAAATTATTTGATAAAATTGGCGGAAGAATACTTGCAGTAACTGGTTTAGCGATTATGACTGTTACTACGTATTTCTTAAGTAAGTTAACAATGGATACAACTTATACGCATATTATCATTTTATACTCATTACGTATGTTCGGTATGTCGATGGTTATGATGCCAGTATCGACAAATGGGTTAAATCAATTACCAAGACGATTCTATCCACATGGTACTGCGATGAATAATACTTTACAGCAAGTATCTGGTGCGATTGGTACAGCTTTACTCGTAACAGTAATGTCGAATCGTACTGAATCAAAAGCTAAAGAGCTTGCTGCTGAAGCGATGAAGCATGTGACTAGTAAACCTACACCTGAAATGCTTGCTCAAATTAAGCAAGAGATCTCAATGAAGGCAATGTTAGAAGGAATTAACTTCTCATTTTATGTGACGGTATTCGTTGCCGCAGTAGCACTAGTTCTTGCATTCTTTATCAAACGTTCAACAGCTGCAGAGGAACCTGTAGTGAAAGAAAATACTAATACTAGTAATAACTTTAAGAAAAAGTTAGCAGAGAACTAAGAAAGAAACTAAAAAAGTTCAACCGTTGTTATGGTTGAACTTTTTTACGTTGTTGAAAAACAACCTTATAAATTAACTTACCAACTGAATTTTTTTCTAAAAATAGCTCATTAAATTTTTAACATCCGAAAAAAATATTGCTAGTGTTATTGGAATGATCAAATTTGCTCAAACATATTAACATTTAAAACCATTCATCCAAAAAGTAATAATTTAATCATTAATAAATATTCATAATGTCCGTTTTCTATTTTAACATTCTATAAGACCTGTTATAGCAGCTTAGCCCTGAAAAAGGACAAAAATATTCTATTTAACCATCGAAGTAAAAAATTATCTTTCAAAGCAACTACGTTTAATGCACTTAGACGATGAAGCCGTAAGAATTTACTATTAATAAAAACTTCACTATCCATTTAGTATTAATAATTTTAAGTAACATACAAAAGAAAATGTCCCTAAGATTAGTTAAAATAACCTTCAGGGACATTTCTTATTATCTCTTATAAATAAAATAATCGAAATCCGCATGAAGCCCTTGACCAGTCGTATCCTGACATTGCATTCCAACGAATGCACCTGTAAAGAATCCGCCGCCTTGAATATAATCATCAGACAGTTTATATGAATTAAGTGTTACAGGTATTGCTGTCCATTCTTCTCCATCGAATGAGTAAGAGTACTCGTACACATTTGTTTTCACATCTACTCGAAGATACACATATTCAACTTGTTCTGGAATGATAATTTCTTTTCCTTGAAGAGGTTGATCGAACTTAAAATTATCACATGTTACTAATTCAAGAATTCTGCCCTTTTCTTCATTCCAAGTAATTTGACATGAAGTCCAGTTTTGAGTGTTGTAATAATTTACTAAACCAGCAGATTGATGGAATGTATTCGGATTAAATGCTACTTTTGTTTCTGCAGTAAAGTTAAAATGTTGCCAACGTCTTGCTATAAATGACTGAGTAAACTTAGATGTTAGGGATTCTCTTCCGTAAAGACGTAGATGCCCTGGATTGTCTTTTAGTGAAACGATATTCTCTCCTAATGGAATTCTCAAGTTTTGAAAGTGAGGGTTTAAGATTTCTGAGTTAAAGTCATCCATCACAGGGTAATCACTTTCCCATTTTACTTCATCTATTTTTGGTCCCTCTATTTCCAGTGAAGGACTGTTCCCTCCAACGACATACGGCCAATCATTTTTCCACTCAAGCCTTTGTATAGCCGTTTCTCTTCCTAGAGGACAGAAACCTCTTGGATCTAACAACGGTTGACCTTCTCTTGGCAATGGTCTTCCTGTTAAATGTACTAGGAACCATTCATCTGTATGCGTTTGAACAATGGATGCATGTCCTGCTTTTTGAAGTGGAATTCTTGGTGCATGGAATGACGAAATTAACGGATTTTCTGGGTGTACTTCGTATGGGCCCATTAACTGTTTTGACCTAGCAATTGTAGCTTGGTGATCATATTTCGTACCGCCTTCTGCCGTTAGTAAGTAATAGTAACCATTCATTTTATATAAATGAGGTGCTTCCGTCAGTTTAATATCGGTTCCTTTAAAAATAACCTCTGCTTTTCCGATCAGTTTCTGTTCTTCTACACTGTATTCTTGTAGTGAAATGCCATAAAAATGATGATTTCCTACGCGATGATCCCAAACCATATTAACTAAATATTTTTTTCCATCCTCATCGTGGAATAGTGAAGGATCAAAGCCGGTACTATTTAAGTAAATTGGATCCGACCATTCTCCGTCAATCGATTCACATGTTGCGAGATAGTTGTGACAATCTTTCCATTGACCTTCGACTACCTTTACATCAGTGTAAATTAACCAAAACTGTCCGTCGCAATAAGATAATGCAGGAGCCCATATTCCGCCCGAATCTGGATTACCTGTCATGTTTAATTGACTTAAACGATTCAAAGGTCTTGATGCTAAACGCCAATTCTTTAAATCCTTTGAGTGATAGATTCCTACTCCTGGAAACCATTCAAAAGTTGAAACTGCAATATAATAATCTTCCCCTACTCGGCAAATACTTGGATCCGGATTAAATCCCGGCAAAATTGGATTACTAATTTTAGCCATTTTAAACTCCTCCATATGCATCTATATAGTTCAATACTTTACTTTTTTAGTTAGCACCTTTGATAAAGTCAGAAACATTCTTTTGGTAGAAAAGCTCTAATTGATCTAATTCAGCTTTCGAAAAAGATTGTATATTCATTGCATCTAAATTGGCATTCACTTGACTTTGGTTTCTAAATCCCGGAATGACACATGTAATTTCCTTTTGATCTAAAATCCATCTAAGTGCTGCACTTGCCATTGATGACCTTCCTTCAGCAATCCAGTTAATCCGATTTGCCAATTCTACTCCTTTTTTAAAGCCCAAGCCTGCAAATGTCTCTCCGATATTAAAGGCCGCTCCATTTTCATTAAAGTTTCGGTGATCATCTTCTTCAAAAATATGATCAGCCTTATACTTTCCGGACAAGAGTCCACTTGCTAGCGGTAATCTTACAAGAATTCCAACCCCACGCTTATAAGCTTCCGGAAGTAATACTTCTAATGGCTTTTGTCTAAAAATATTAAAGATAACCTGTAAGCTTTTCACATTGGGGTTCTCTAAACAAATCATTCCTTCTTCAACCGTTTCAACGCTAACCCCGTAATGGCGGATTTTCCCTTCACTTTTTAAACGGTCAAGTACATTAAATACATGTCCATCCTTTAAAATTTCAGTTGCTGGGCAATGTACTTGATATAAATCAATCACATCTCGATTTAAGCGTTTTAGACTATCCTCGCAATAAGACTTAACTGCCTCATATGAGTAATTTTCCGGTGAATGAATATCACCTTTTCGACAAAACTTTGTTCCGATATAAATTTTGTCTTCAAGTCCTTTTGTGGCTTTAGCCAGTAGTTCTTCGCTATGACCGTCACCATAAACATCTGCAGTATCAAAAAAATTCACACCTTGATCGATTGCCTGTTGTAAGGATTTTAAAGCTTCAGTATCATTTGTTTTTCCCCATGCTCCACCAATTGCCCAAGTTCCAAAACTAACCTCACTAATCATTAAACCTGTATTACCAAGTTCTCGATAATTCAAGTAAAACTCCCCCTCTAGTGCTATTTATACCGTCTTTTACTACTTTCTAAATTCAGATAACATTTTATTTAATTCCTTCGTGTTGGAATAAACTTGCTTATAAATTGAATAAAGCTTTTCATATTGTTTAACGTTCTCACTAACTGGTTTATATGAAGTGATTGGCTTTATGAACTCCTCTGCACAAACCTCTAATGATTCGAACCAATTACATCCATAAGCAGCAAGCATCGCCGCACCCATCCCTGGACCTTGCTCGCTTGAAAGCTTAATAATTGTTGCATTAAAAATATCTGCTTGCATTTGAAGCCATATAGGATTTTTTGCACCGCCACCAATTGAAATAATCGAATCAATTTTTTTACCGTTATTTCGGAAAATCTCAATTGACTCGTTCAATGAAAAAGTAATACCTTCCATAACGGCTCTCGCAAAATCACTTCTCTTATGTGCTGCATCCATACCAATAAAACATCCTCTAATAACTGAATCCGCATGTGGCGTTCTTTCACCAACCAAATACGGAGTAAATATTAAACCATTCGATCCAATTGAAACGTGATCAACATCCTCTAATAGTTGTTCGAAATTCACACTCTCAGCAAAAGTATCTTTAAACCAGCTTAGTGAATATCCTGCGGCTAGCGTTACACCCATTGAATAGAAAGCATCTTTTTTACTATGGTTAAAATAATGAACTTTACCTTTAAAGTCGTGTTCACCATGCTCTTCATAAGAAAGGACAACCCCTGAGGTACCAATACTACAAAGCGTATTGCCTTCTTTTAAAATACCTGAGCCAATTGCGCCACATGCATTATCGGCTCCGCCTGCAAATACTTTCACTTCACGACTAAGTCCGGTCAAATCAGAAACCTCTTTTGTAATTGTTCCAACGCAAATCTGAGACTCGATAATTGGTGGGCAAAGATGGAAAGGAATATCGAGTTTTGTACATAATTCTTCACTCCACCGCTTTTCTTTTACGTTTAAAAGCAATGTTCCAGCAGCATCCGAGAATTCAGTATGAATTTCTCCAGTCAGACGATAACGAAGATAGTCTTTAGGTAATAAAAATACCGCTGCCTGATGATAGATCTCTGGTTCAAATTCTTTTACCCATAAAAGCTTTGGTAAAGTAAAGCCTTCAAGTGCTGGATTTTTCGTTATATCAAGTAAACGTTCTTTACCCACTTTTTCATTAATAAACTCACATTGCTTAGTCGTTCTTGTGTCATTCCATAAAATTGCATTACGAAGGATTTCATTTTCTTTATTCATTAGCACTAGACCATGCATTTGTCCTGAGAAACTAATCCCTTGTATATCATTTTGATGACCATTAAAGTCTCTAACTAGTTCGGCAAGACCATCGATTGTTTTTTCAACCCATTCTTCTGGATCTTGTTCACTATACCCTGATTTCTCATGTATTAATGGATAGGAACGAGATACTTCATGGCATACCTCACCTGACTGATTAACTAACAAAATTTTTACGGCACTTGTACCTAAATCAATCCCTACTACATATTTCATAACAATCATCCTTTTTTTATTTTTGAGCCTATCGTATGAGAAAAATGTGCTGGAAATAATGAATTTCCCAGCACATTTTATGGTCAAAAGATTTTTAAACTGTTGCGAACTCAGAAATCGCTTCTAATAAATATTGGTTTAGCACTGATTTCAGACGTTCTTCACGACCAGATTTATTTTTTATATCATTTAAATTTAACGCATATGCTTCAAGTGTATGGAAACTTGCTTTATTCTCTACGATTTCTTTTCCAATACCATAAGTAAAGCTGCTATAACGATCTTCAATAAAGCTTTCAAATACTTTATCTTCAATTAGTTTATTAGCTACTAATGTGCCAATTGCAAAGCTATCCATTCCAGCTATATGTGCATGGAATAAATCTTCTACATCAAATGATCCTCTTCTTACTTTTGCATCAAAGTTCAGGCCGCCTTTTCCTAAACCGCCATTTTTTAAGATTTCATACATTGCTAATGTAGTAGAATAAAGATCTGTAGGGAACTCATCTGTATCCCAACCAATTAACTTATCACCTTGGTTTGCATCAACTGAACCAAGCATTCCGTTAATTCGAGCAACGCGTAATTCATGCTCAAATGTATGACCAGCAAGTGTTGCATGATTCGCTTCAATATTGAATTTAAACTGTTTCTCTAAACCATTAGCTTGTAAGAAAGCTAGTCCAGTTGCCA
Organism: Gottfriedia sp. NPDC058432; assembly: GCF_042721555.1. Classification (NCBI taxonomy): domain Bacteria; kingdom Bacillati; phylum Bacillota; class Bacilli; order Caryophanales; family Bacillaceae; genus Gottfriedia; species Gottfriedia sp. NPDC058432. The sequence goes on along the minus strand of NZ_JBHXLC010000004.1, from coordinate 88,576 downwards.
CATCAAAGTCATATTGATGCTTCGTTGGTTCTTTTGGTTTTGGTTCGATTAAGAACTGACCATCGAATCCGATTTCTTTTGCATAATCTACAGCCATATGGAAGAAACGCGCAAGATTGTCTTGCTCCAGCTTCATATCTGTATTCATAAGCGTGTCATAACCTTCGCGTCCACCCCAGAATACATAGTTAATTGCACCGAGCTCTTTTGCAATTTCTAAGCCTTTTTTCACTTTTGCAGCTGAATAGGCAAATACGTCAGCGTTATTAGAAGTAGCGGCTCCATTTACATAACGAGGATGAGTAAACATATTTGCCGTATTCCAAAGCAATTTTGTTTTACTTGTTTTCATATATTCTTGTATCATTTCTACAATGACATCTAGGTTTTTATAAGTTTCGCCTAATGTATTTCCTTCAGGGGCAACATCTGAATCATGGAAACAGAAGAAAGGTACATCTAGCTTTTCATAAAACTCAAATGATGCTTCTACACGTGCTTTAGCAAGATTCATTCCCGTTAAATGGTTCCAAGGACGTTGCATTGTACCTGCTCCAAATGGATCTGAACCATCTGCAGTAAATGTATGCCAGTAAGCAACTGAAAAACGAAGTAAATCCTCCATTTTTTGACCGTTAACTATTCTTTGAGGATCATAATATTTAAATGAAAATGGATTTTTTGATTTAGGACCTTCGAATTTAATTTTGTTAATATTAGTAAAGTAACTCATGTTTAATTCCTCCTAAAATAGTAGTTTTAAATTTTATGACTTATGTGAAATAACAATCCATGTGCGCAATACTTTCATATCATCTGGCATAATTCCTTGTAAGCCAGTCAATTCACTATTTACTTCAAGATTAGGAGCGTTAGTTACCCATGTGTAGGGCTCTGGGCATAAAAAGCCGCTTCTCCCATCTTTGTTATAAACGACCCAATGCTTAAAACTTTGATCAACAGTGTAATTAATCTCAACTCCTGTTGATTTGTTCGTTATTTTTGCCGTCTGTAGACCACTGTCATTGGGAGTAGATAGAAAAACATCATCTAACTCTAGCCCGTACAAGCTCATTCCTTCACTCAATTCATACTTGTACTCAATATCTTCTAATTCCCCAGTAGGTAAAAATCGATCATTTAGTTTCCAACGTTTATCGACTGGAAGCTTGAAGATTGAAGTTTCTTCTGGGAATACGAAACTAGTATGATAGCCAAAGCCAAACGGCAAAACTTCATTACTTTTATTAATAACTTCGGCTCTTTTTGCAAATAAATTATCATTCAGAATAAAGCTCATCCTTATTACAAAATGGTGCGGGAATTGAGCCATTACATCTTCGTGCTTACTTGAATCAAACTCAGTTATAATTTTCACTGTTTGCTCATTAACTTCTACACTCGAGATATTCCACTTTCTTGTGTGAACAAAACCATGAATGTGATTCTGCTTGTCCATTTCATTAATATCAAACTGATACGTTCTTTTGCCAAATCTAAACTTACCTTGATCGATTCGATTTGGAGGGAACAGGATTGGAGTACCGTAAAGAACTGGATTATTCAAATACTCCTCATTCGTTTGAGGGACTCTTAGTAGCTCAGTATTTGATTTTTTATGAACCATGGAAATCAAGTTTGATCCCCATCCGGGAATAATGATAATCTCCAATTCACTATTACCTGCTTTTATCGCCGGTTCATCTAAAAAAGAGATTTCCTCAGCATAAGTATTCATCTATATTCCCCGTTCTGTCATAATTTCTACATTTAGACCTTGCTAATCTTTCCTTGTCTTTGATCTATTCGACTAAAGCTATACATACCACAGAACATAAAAATCCAAGCAATTGAAACAACACTAAAGAATGGAATTAGTCCTGGCTGATACAGTAACAAAAATACGATAGCGATTAGACTAACTAGCATTAGTAAAGTAATGTGAAAATGAAATACACTTAAAAAGAATGCATTTTTTAAATAGTCTTTTAGTTTAAATTCGTAATGTACATATAGCGGGAAAATATAAAGGGAAACCATTAAATAAACTGCCGCAATGATTAATAAAGGGATGATTAATATAAATTGGAACACCCCTTCGACCGTTCGAATGTAAAATACATCAAACGCTAAGAAGATTCCGCTAAGAATGAATACCAAACCAAGTTTATTGGAACTTTTAAATTCCTTCAGGAAGATCGTTAGAAATGTTCTCCAAATCGGGAGATCCGTTTCTTTTACGATCCATTTACGAACAATTGTAAAAAGGGCTACCGTAGCAGGGAAAAAACCAAATATGACTAGTCCTGCAATTGTAAAGAGGAACCATAGTAAATTGACATATGCTAATTTCATGACCCACTCACATAGTGTAAACAATTTCCCCATTGTTTTTCCGAGTAGCATTTAATCACCCTCCTTTACGAATCCATCTATAGCGTTATTTAATGCTCTTAACCTTTAACTGACCCAGAAGCAATTCCTTCTACAATTCGATTACTTAATATTAAGAAGGCAATTAGGATTGGCAGAATACTAATAACTAACGTAGCTCCGATTGCTCCCCAATCAGTCGTATACTGGCCAATAAAGTTTTGAATACCTACTGTTAGTGTTTTAAATTGATCTGAACTAATAAATGTATTAACGAAGACAAACTCATTCCAGTTGTAAATCATATTAATAATTGCTGCTGTAGCAATTACTGGTGATGTCATTGGCAAAGTAATCTTAAAAAAGATATGGTTAATTGATGCCCCGTCCATAATCGCTGCTTCTTCTACCTCTCTAGGTAGAGCTTCATAAAAACCAATTAAAATCATGATCGTAATAGGTAAGTTAAAAGCTGTGTAAGTAAGGATTACCGAGAGTGGATTATCAATCAAATTTATTTTTGTAAAAGTATTAAATAAAGGAATTAATGTTGAATGGACTGGAATCATTAAACCTACCATAAATAATCCCAATACCCATTTACTTGCTTTCCAATTCATTCTTGTAATTGCGAAGGTTACCATACTTGCTAATACAACCGTTAAAATAACGGCAGCGATCGTATAAGTTACACTGTTAAAGAAATATTGACTAATGTTTCCTTCAGTCCAAACTTTCGTATAATTCTCCCACTTTGGGCTTTCAGGTAAAGAAAAAGGTGACATATTGAAAACTTCTTGGTTATTTTTTAATGAAAAAAGAAATAGCCATATGATCGGAAATATTTGAAAAATCGCTACGATTATAAGGAAAAGATACATAAATCCGTAAGCAATTTTACTAAAAATACTAATCTTGCTACGGTCAGTTTTCTTTTCAGTTACAATAGCTTGAGATCCTGTAGCTCTTACCGTATCCACCTAAAATCCCCCTTTCATTTAGTAAATGTCATCATTTGATTCTGTAAATTTGCGAATAATCCAAGTAACTATTAAACAAATAACTAATAAGAAAAATCCAATTGCACTTGCATAACCAAAGTCAAAACCTTTAAATGCTTTCTGATACATGTAGGAAGCCATTACTTCACTTGAACCATTAGGACCTCCACCTGTCATAACATAAATTAAGTCAAAATATTTAAGTGACCCAACAACAGCAAGAACAATCGTTACTTTAACAACATTCATTATTAATGGTAATTTTATTTTTAGTGCAATTTGAATTGGTGTTGCCCCGTCAATTCTTGCAGCCTCGATTAGAGAGTCTGGAATATTTTTAAGTGCTGCATAGTAAATCAGAATATAAAAACCAGCGTACTGCCAAATAATCGGAATAATAATCGCATATAAAGCTAAGTTTGTTTCTGCTAACCAGGCTGGTGGATTATTAACTCCTAGAGAAACAAGTAAGCTATTTAGAATACCGTTAGTAGGATGATAAATTTTAAGCCAAAGCTGGGCAATTGCAACAGAAGCAAGCAGCATTGGAATAAGATATATTTTTCTAAGAAGGTCTGCACCTTTAATTTTTCCGGCAAGTATAAATGAGATAAACAAGTAACCAATTAAACTAACTGCCGAAAATACTGCTAATAAAAAGGAGTGGAAAGCACTTTTCCAAAATAGAGGATCATGTAATAAGTGGGAGTAATTCTTTAAACCTATGAATTCCTTTTCCCCAATTCCATTCCATTTCATTAAGCCAAAGTATCCAGTTTGTACGATTGGAACGTAAATCAAAGCAAGGATCAGAAAGAGAGCTGGTGTAATATACAAGGCAATTATTTTTTTATTTGACATAGCTTTATTCACTTCGATTCAACTCCTTCCCCTATATTTAAAAATCAAGGGCATATTATAATGAATCCATATGCCCTTTCTTTAGTACATCAGAATTTATTTATCTTCTGCCTTTAAAGCTTCTTCATGTTGTTTAGCAAAATCTTTTGGTTTTACTTCATTTCCAAATAAAGACTGGATTAAGTTTAAGTGAGTTTCAGCCACAGAAGCACTCATTTGAACGTCAGCAAATAATGTTAAGTTGCTAGCTTTATTTAATTCATTTAACACATCAATATATAACGGTGGTAAATTTACTTTTGAAGTATCAACCTTAGTCGCTGGGATTACACCCGCTTTTTCAACCGATTGCTCTCCCCACTTCTCTACAAAAAATTTAACAAAGTCTTTAGCTTCAGCTTTAACTTTTGAATGTTCAGCTACGAATAAACCTACTCCAGGACCACCAACCCAGCTATTAATATTTCCTTTTCCACCCTCATATGTAGGGAATTTAAAGAAACCTACATTGTCTCGGAAGTCTTTTGGAATTTCTTCATTTGTCGTAAAGTTTGGAAGCTCCCATGTTCCCATTAAGTACATAGCTGCATTTCCATTTAAGAATTCAGATTTTCCCTCATCATTTGATAACCCATTAAAGCCTTTATTAAATGCTTTTTCTTTAACTAGGTTTTGAACTTCTGATGCCGCTGAAACAAGTGCAGGATCTTCGAATGTTCCTGTACGGTTAATTGCTTTATTTAATACATCAGCTCCACCAATTCTGTCCGCTAAATACATATACCAAAGTGAACCTGTCCAACGATCTTTATTTCCTAAAGCGATTGGAGCAACTCCATTTTTAGCAAGTGTTTTAACAACATTTTGGAATTCGCTATAAGTTTGTGGTACTTGAAGATTATATTTTTCAAAAATTGCTTTATTGTAATAAATTGGAGCGATGTTTAGTTCTAGAGGTAATCCATATGTTTTACCATCGATTGCATATGCTTCTGTTGTTCCGCTTACAAAAGAATCCTTTAATCCGTTATTTAACACATCATCTAAATCAGCGAAAAGGCCACCTTTTACAAATGGTTTCATATATCCTGCTGCCCATGTAAACCCAACGTCAGGAAGTTCGTTAGAAGAAGAAAGAACTTTAATCTTATTCTTGTATTGCTCATTTTCAAGAACTTCTACTTCGATTTTTACATCCTTATGTTCAGCCTCATACTGCTTTATAATGTCAGATACAATTAAGTTTTGTTGCTTAGAACTTCCAGCTGGCCAAAGATGCATAAATTTAATTACCTTTTTGGAACCGCTTTCAGTTGACGCGTTATTAGATTTACCACAGCCAGTTAAAGCCACCATCAGTATAAGAACTAGTGCTAACATTAATGAAGATGCTTTCTTAAACATGTCAAACCCCCATTTTTTTGAATTTTTCGTTACAAGTAAATTCTAGCACTAAAAAAAAACCGCGGTAAGGTAACCACGATTGGATAAAATTCCACTATTTTTGGATTAGGGAATCATCAAGTTCTGACACTTTTCTAAATTTACTAGGGGTAATACCCTCGTAATCCTTAAAGATCTTAATGAAATATTTAGCCGTCTGATAGCCTACTTCTAGTGCAATTTCTTCAATTTGCAAATCTGTTGTCAGTAGTCGATTTTTTGCAATTTGCAACCTTTTTCTAGTCAAATACTCACTAAATGTTAACCCCACTTGCTCTTTAAATAACACACTAAAATAGCTAGCATTTAGATGTACCGCTTCCGCAACTTCTTTTAATGAAATTTGGTTGCTAATATTTTCATTAATAAAGGTCTTTGCTCCGTTAATTGAGTTAGAGCGATTAGAAACTTGATCTAGTTTTAATAATTTTTGATCAGTCACTTTTTCCATATATTCAATCCGTTCAATATTTGCTTCCTTTTCAAGCGCTTGCTCAATAGCCTCAATTAATTTTTGTTTACTTACCGGTTTTAATAAATAATTTACAACGCCTAGACGAATAGCCTCCTGGGCATATTCAAAGTCAGGATGTCCAGAAATAATAATTGAAACAAACTTATGGCCTTTATCCTTTAGGTTTTTTAAGAGCTCTAAACCATTCATTTCAGGCATACAAATATCAGTTACTAATAGATGAATTTTTGTTCTGCTCATCTGTTCAAATGTTTCTTGACCATTTGCCGCACTAAGAATTTCAAATTTACCATTTGACCATTTCTCTAATGTTTTTTTTAAACCTTGTCTAGTCGCTTGTTCATCATCAACAATTAGAATTGTTTTTGTATCCAAATTATTCCCCACCTTTGTCTGGAACTTCGAATAATACAGTTGTACCTTTGCCAATCTCACTTTCTAAACGAAGACCACTTAAGTCATATCCCTCGTAATATAATTTAATTCTTTTATTTACATTAGTAAGCGCCATACCCATCCCCTTAAAGGATGATACATTATCATTTTTAATTGCTAGATTAAGGGCATTAAGAGCTTCTCTATTAATCCCCGGTCCATTGTCCTGAACAGTCACTAATAAATTAGATGAATCATTAATCCTTTTAATCTTCACTAAAACAATCCCTTGTTCCCGACTACTTTCAATACCATGCATGATGGCGTTCTCAACTAAAGGTTGGATTAGCAATTTTGGGATTTTAATAGTTAGTAGATTTGGCTCAACAGATATCTCCCATAGTAACCTTTCTCCTAATCTCATTTTCATAATCTGTAAATAACGTTCAATTTGGTCGAGAGCCGCTTGTATAGTTACCCATTCACTACTGTTTGCATTGCCGATTGTATAGCGAAATAATCCTGACATTGCTATCACTATTTCAGCTAAATCTTCCTCACCCCTATCATCTAAAGACCAGTAAAGTGCATTTAGCGTATTATAAAGGAAGTGCGGATCAATTTGGGCTTGTAGCGCCTTCAACTCAGTTTGACTACGTAGTAATTCTTTTTCATATACGACCTGTATTAAATGATTCGTATTTTCTACCATCTGGTTATACGTTCTATTTAATTCAATAATTTCTAATGAAGCTGCGCTTTCCTTGTTAATTTTAAGCTCATCCATTTTCGCATTCTTCATTGTATTTGTAAGTTTTTTTATTGGTCTAGTAATCATTGTTGCTAGAATAATTGATGACACGACAAAAATGATAAATCCAATCGCACCAGATAAAAGAGTCGCTTTTCTTACCGGTGTTACTGCCTCATTTAAAAAGCTTGTAGGTTTTAAAATAACAAGGGTCCAGCCTGTTTTTGTAGATGGTTGTGTAACAATCATATAATGTTTTTTATTTAACTTTATCGATTCGTATCCTTCTGATAGAAACTTTTGAATATTAATGCCATAATTATCTGTTATCGGTGTTAAGTCCCTGTCAAGAAGCATCATGTAATCCTTCTCCCCAGGAGATAAATTACTTTCTTCAACCTGAAAGTAACTATTAAGAATTCTTACTACTAAATATCCTCCGTTTGAAAACCATCGATCCATTAAACTTACCCTTCTTATTGCATAAGAATAGTTACTATTTTTAGGATCTTTCCCTACCCACACTAATCTTCCTTTCTCGGCTTCTGCTTCCTTTACCCATTTCTCATCGATTACACTAGATATACTTTTTTCACCGAATGGAAAAATACGATTTCCTTCCGAAGAATATAACTCAAAAGAAGAGATTCCATTTGAGTAAGCTAAAGAGTTATTTATTACTCTAATTAATGATTGTCTTTTGGCAAAATCAACACTTTCTCCGTTTTTCAATCCTAGTAATATTTGTTGAACCGTCTCATTTGTCATTAATTGATTTGATAAAGTGTCAATTTGCTTATACAAGGTTTCCATTCTTCCATTAGCTTCTACGGCTGTTTGTTTGATTTGCTTCTCTGTTGTATCTTTCATTAAAGTTCCAACTTGGTTATATACCATAATGGATACAATGGATAAAACAATCACCATAACAATCAAGAAGACAGCCAATATCTGATTTCGTAAAGTGTTTAATTTTCTTAACTGTAATCTTATTTTTACGATTGTAATCACCTTTTCAGTAGTAAGTTAATGTAAGGGTTTTCTTTAAAATTCATCATACTATATTTAGCATTAGTCTGAATATTAAAAACAACTTTCTAGTAAGAACTACCAGATCGATTAAGGGCAATGTTTCGATAATGATAATTAGTTAAATAAAAATCAACACGAAAAAAGGGAACCTAAACATATGATGTTGAGGCTTCCCTTTTCATTTTCTTATTTACTATTCATTTACCCTTTTTAAGAATTTTTGACGTTTCTCACTCTTTAAATTGTTCAACTTTACTCCATTCTGTTTCCTGAAGAGTCCTCCATAAAATTTTTCCACTTGCAGTAGTTGGTAATTTATCAATAAATTCGACATATCTCGGATATTTGTAGTTAGCCATATGCTCTTTTGACCAATCAATAATGTCATCCTCACTTACTTTGCCTAAATAATTAGGATTTAGGATCACATATGCCTTTACTGTTTCACCCCTTTTTTCATCAGGCTTACTAACAACACAAGCTTGTTGAATGGCTGGATGTTTATATAGTAGATTTTCCACTTCGGTTGGCCACACTTTAAAACCTGACGCGTTAATCATCCTTTTAACACGATCAACGATAAAATAGTACCCTTCATCATCAAACCGCCCGATATCTCCTGTACGGAAAAATAGTTTTCCGTCTATTTCAACAAAGGCGTCATTTGTTTCTTCTGGTCGGTTAAAGTAGCCTTTAAATACTTGTGGTCCATTAACAACGATCTCACCAACCTCATTAACACCTAACTGTTTCATTGTTATTGGCTCGATAATTCTGGCATCTACATCAAATGATGGAATTCCAAGACATTGAAGTTTTGGTCGATCTGGCGGATTAAAATGTGTCTGAGCAATTGTTTCTGATAAACCATAGCCTTCTACGAACTTTAAACCTGTTAATTGGAATAGCTGCTCACCTACTGCTTCCGGAAGAGGTGCCCCACCACCTGCAATATTTACAAGAGAGTTTATATCATCTGTATTTAAAACTGGATTTGCTAAAAAGTCGATTAGCATTGTACTAATATTTACCCAATGGGTACATTGATAGTTTTCAATCAATTTGCATGCATGGTTTCGATTCCATCTCGTTAGTAATACCATACTTGAACCAGTAAGAATCGGTGTATGCATTCCATGAACCATCCCTGTTACATGGAATAGAGGTAAAGTTGAAAAGCTAACGGCATTTGCAGAAATATTCATCCAAACGGCAGATCCTACTACATTTGCTTGTACCGTTTTATGTGTGTGTATACAGCCTTTTGGTAAACCTGTTGTTCCTGAAGTATAAGGAAGAACTGCAACATCTTCTGAAGTACCTTCATATAGTGATGGGATGAACTGTGTTTGTATAGCATCTTCCCAATAAAATATATTTTCGCTTTGATAAATTTTCTTTGACTCAGTTATTTCAGCCGCTAAATCGGAAACTAAAGGAATTGATGGTAAGTATTCAGAGTAGACTGCAACTACTAAATTCTCTAATCCAGTTGTAGCTTGTAAAGGTTCAATTAGAGGGGATAGTTCTTGGCCAATGATTGCAGTTTTAACTTCACAATCATTTATGTAAAATTCAAGTTCATCAGTGGTGTTCATCGGGTTAATTGGTACTACAATTCCTCTTACTCTTAATATTGCATAAAAAGCGATGACATATTGTGGTGAGTTTTGCATATAAAGCATTACGCGTTCACCTGGGGATACTTCTAACCTGTGCTCAAGATACCCCGCTAAATGATCAACCTCTTCAAGAAGTTGCTTATACGTTTTTGAAGCGCCATAATACTCTATTGCAGTTTTATTTGGATATCTTTTTGCCGAAACGACTAAATTATCATAGATTGTTGTCTCAGGTAAAGTTAAAGATTTAGAAACCCTTTTTGGCCAATATGCAAAATGTGAAGTACTCATCGTTTTCCCCTTTCGCTTATATACCTTTTTTATATTAAGTTTTAATACTGACAGTCTTTCTTATATGTATGAAATTTTAGTCATTAACAAAAAAATTCAGGGTAATAATTCATGTATAATCACTCCATTAGAAACCGCTTACAAACTATTCGCTTTTAATAGGATTTTTTAAATTATTTGAAAGTAAATTGCAAAGTGAGGTAATTGCCAAGTTTAGTGTGGAAAGGAAAAATAGAATGGAAAATGGAATAGTAAATCATTATCAAGATCAACTTTAGACCTTATTATAATGGAAAAGCTTAAATGAATAAATAGTTTTTTGAAAATTTAAAAAACATTTTAAGTTAACTGAAATGTTTAATTCCAAAATTTTTTAAGTAAAATTACATACTATTACTTACTTTACCACTTTTCTATGTTTCAATTAATAACAAGCGAGGTGTTAGCATATGAGAATTGGAATAATCGGTTTAGGAGACATAGCTGCGAAGGCCTATCTGCCGGTTCTTTCTGAAAAAGAAAAGATTGAGTTGGTGCTATGTACAAGAAGAAATGAAACACTAGACCATTTATCAAACAAGTATCGAATCAATGAAACGGTTAATACAGTAGATGAATTGTTAGAAAAGAATATTGATGCAGCGTTTGTTAGTACAGCTACGGAAGCTCATTATATGATCACTAAAAAGTTATTATTAAATGGTATACACGTTTATATTGATAAACCTATTTCGTTGAACTTTAAAGAAACTGAACAAATTGTAAATCTAGCCAGAGAACAAGGAACAATAGCGATGGTTGGATTCAATAGACGATTTACCCCAAGAGTAAGAGAGCTTACTATGCATGAAAAGGCTAACTTAATCATCATGCAAAAAAATAGATTTAACTTTCCTGAACATACCAGAAGATTTGTTGTAGAGGATTTTATTCATGTGGTGGATACACTTAGGTATTTAATGTCCACTAATGTAGTGGATTTAAAAATCAATTTCTTGAAAAAAGATACTATGCTCGAACACCTAGTCATTCATCTTATAGGTGAAGGATGCACGGCTATCGGAATCATGAATAGAAACAATGGTGTTACGGAAGAAATGATTGAATATATGACACCGCAAAATAAATATGTCGTAAGTAGTTTAGTCGAAACAACTCATTATCATAATAAAGAAATCAATATTAAGAAATTCGGTGATTGGGAACCAACCTTATATAAACGTGGGTTTTTCCAAATAGTTGATCACTTTCTTGACTGTATAGAACAGAATAAAACCCCAGACCCTTCAATAAATGATTCCTTAATCACTCATCAAATTTGTGAAAGAATCGTTCAGTATATTGATTCAAATGAACATTAAAAAAACCCGAATAGTAGACTTTAGAGGTCTAATTATTCGGGTTATATTTGTTATTTATTCTTGTTCAGCCATTGCATCCTTTGGAGTACCGAATAAATACGTAAGAACGAAACCACCAGCATAACCAGCAAGTAATCCGATCACATATTGAAGCCACATTCCGTGCGCAATAAGTGGAACTAACGCTGCACCTGAAGGACCAATTGCAATTGCTCCAACATTACCAAACATTCCAATTACTGCCCCTCCAATACCACCACCGATACATGCAGTGATAAATGGACGACCAAGAGGTAATGTAACACCATAAATTAATGGTTCACCAATACCTAAAATACCTACTGGAAGAGCACCTTTAATCATATTTGATAATGATTTATTCTTTTTGCAACGTAACCATAATGCTAAAGCTGCTCCTACTTGTCCAGCACCCGCCATTGCAAGCATTGGTAATAATTCAGTTGCACCAGTTGTATTAATTAATTCGATATGAATTGGTGTTAATACTTGATGTAAACCTAACATTACTAATGGTAAGAATCCCATACCTAATATAAACCCTGCTAACATACCTCCTTTTGAAATAATCCAATTAATTGAGCCAATTAAGTTATCAGAAATAAATCCTGCAAATGGCATGATGAAGAAAATTGTTAGCAAACCTACTACTAATAAAGCAATCATAGGCGTAATTATAATATCTATAGAATCTGGAATAACTTTACGTAATTGTTTTTCTAAAAGTGATAATAAATAGACTGCAAGTAGTACACCAATAATACCACCTTGTCCTGGAGCTAACGGATCACCATTAAAGATATTTTTAATTGGTTGATCTGGAAGCATACCTGTTAAAAGTGTTACTCCACCAATTACTCCACCAAGGGATGGTGTCGCCCCGAATTCCTTCGCTGCGTTAATACCAACATAAATTGCTAAATAACCAAAAATCGCATTTTTTATTACATTTAAAACTGTCACATATTGTGACCAAGTTGCTGCATCTAGGTTTTGAGCAGTAATATTGTTTGACAAAATAGAAGCTATACCAGCAATTAAACCTGCACCAACAAATGCTGGAATTAGTGGAATAAAGATATTACCGACTTTTCGTAAGAAATTTTTAAAAGGTGTGTTATTTTTCTTTTTTAATTCAGCTTTAAGATCTGAACCTTTTTCATTTAAAGCCGCTGATGAAGTACCTTGTTTTCCTGATGAGCTGTTTTTTAGCTGACCAAATTGTTCTGCAACTTTAGTTACGGTACCAGGTCCTAAAATGATTTGGTAAGTTTCATCATCGACCGTTCCCAAAACCCCGCTAACTTTTTTAAGTTGTTCTTCATTGATTAAACTACGATCAGTAACGTTAACACGAAGTCGTGTCATACAGTTTGTAAATGAAGCGACGTTATCAGTACCGCCGATGGCATCAGCGATTTCAGAAGCTAATCTTTGATATTTATCCATCTTCTTCTCTCCCTAAAATTTATTTTTGTATCGCTTTTCGAACAAATCCTTCTGACTTTTTCAATTGCTCAATTGCTTGCTCATAACTAAATCCAGTAAGAATCATAACGATTGCTACTTTTGGACTTTGATTCGACTTTGTTAAATACTCTTCTGCAATTTCATACGTACATGAAGTTGCTTCCATTACAATACGCTTTGAACGCTCAACTAATTTTTCATTTGTTGATTGAACATCAACCATTAGGTTACCGTATACTTTTCCAATACCAACCATTGATGCTGTAGATAACATGTTGCACACTAACTTTTGAGACGTACCAGCCTTTAATCTAGTTGAACCAGTTAATACCTCAGGTCCATTAACAACTTCGATTGCTATTTCTGCCTCTTGGCCAATCTTTGAGCCCTTGTTACAACTAACCGCTACAGTAGCAGCACCAATTTCTTTTGCATATTTTAAACCACCAATAACATAAGGAGTGCGACCACTTGCTGCAATTCCAACTACAATATCATTTTTACTTAATTTAATTTCCTTTAAATCTTCAATTGCAAGTTCTTCGCTATCCTCAGCGCCTTCAACTGCTTTTATAAAAGCTTTTTCTCCACCTGCAATTAACCCAACTACCTCTTCTGGACTTGTCCCAAATGTAGGTGGACATTCAACTGCGTCTAAAAGTCCGATTCGGCCACTTGTGCCTGCACCTATATAAATCAGGCGACCCCCACTTTTGAAAGCCGTTACAATTTTTTCAACAGCTTTAGAAATATTAGGGATTTCATTTCGAACGGCAGCGGCAACCTTAGCATCCTCTTCGTTCATTACGGTTAAAAATTCTTCTATAGACATTTCATCTAAATTCATTGTTTTTTCATTTCTTGTTTCAGTTGTTAAATTTTCAAGCATATTTTCTTCACCTCAAGTGATTTTTTATTACTAAATTTAATTTCATACTTATTATAACTATCTTTGAAATAAAATTTCAATACTAAAAGTTCATAAGGAATAAATTTCATATTTTTAATTCAAATTTTGTTCACATAATTTCATATTCATAAAAATTACTTGCTAATAAATTTTTCTTTTAAAAGATGTATAAATCGATAAGTTTGTACCTTAATTTGTCTGGCATAAAAGTTTAGTCTCAATTTACAATTTCAAAACATAATTAATAAACTAATGTGGTATTTTAAACCTATGTACTTAAAATATGTTTGTTAATCTCATGGCAACTTAACTTAAATACAATTCATTTTATAAGTGAAAAAACAACATCCTCCATATGATTAAGGATATTTATGTCACTTAACTAGGGGTATACAATGAAAAAGTTTATACAGTTTTTTAAAAGTTTCTCGTTAGTGGAGAAAAGCGCACTTCTATGCTTTCTCTTACCTCCAGTAGGTATTTCACTGCTATTGATCATCGGGCTACGTACACTCTATACTCAATGGTTTGTTAATAAACGTTTTATTTATTCGTTTAGTTCGTACTTTTTCTTATGCCTTTTTACATCTACTATTGGTGCTGCTCTATTATTTAGAAATATATTATTTTTATTGGTCAGTATCATGATTCTTGGTTATTGGGGAATATATTGTAGGATTTTAGTAACTGAGAAAGGTCAATTATTTCAGAGATTTCGTATGATTATAATCTTTGGAGGCGTATATAGTTGTGTAATTGGATGGATATCCAAATGGTTTGTATTTCCTAAAATTGTTGGTTATTTATTAGGGACAGTGCTTTTTGGGGAAGTTGAACCTAAGAATTTTAACCGTCTAATTGGTTGTGCATATAATCCCAATTTCACTGTTTTTATTTTATTAATTGCTATTTCTTTTGTATTTGCCAGCCTACTTTCTAGTTTAGAGAGAAAACACTTTATTAACTTAGCGTGGCAGCTTCCAATCCAGCTACTACTTAGTTATGGAATTTATCTTACGGGTTCAAGAGCTGGCTTTGCGACGATGATACTAATTTATTTACTTTTTATCTTTCGACTTAATCGAATCTTTTTCTTTGTTTGTACAATCTTCGGACTACTCTTTTCGAAATGGTTGCTGTATATCATGCCTAGAGCCGATTCAGTTATTCAAGCAGGGCATAAAAGATTGGACATTTGGAAAAACGCATATACAATATGGAAAAACCACCCATTCTTTGGTGTGACACCGATTGGATTTGGTCAAGAATATGCAATACAATATGGTCACTTCATCCCCCATGCACATAATTTACTGCTGGGTATGTTTGCGGAATACGGAACATTAGGAGGATTGGCTTTTATAACACTAATTAGTATAAATATTGTAAAATGCATTCACTTATTCTTTTTTGAGCGCAGTAAAAAATGTTTTTTTAACAGTTTTTTACTCGGCCTACCAATTATTTTGTTTACAGGGGTATTTGATGAGCCCGTGTTCTCTCCGCAAATCGGTTTCCTAACAGTCATACTGCTTGGGTGTTGGGATCGATATTCGAAACGTATGCAATTTAATATCGAGATTTCAGCTATTCAAGGCAAATTTATTAGCGTTTATGGGAGTACAGCTAGGTTAGTTGTTAGTTCGTACATGATTTTGCATTATTTAAAATCGAAGTTTATTAGTAACAAGTACTAAAAAGACCCCTACGATTAATAGGGGTCTCTTTGTATAGGTTATGATATTTTTTTCGTAGCTTGTGCTTGTACTTCTACTGCCACATTTCGTTTTGTTAAGAATAAGTTTAAAATAATTGCTGTTAATGAACCTGTCACAATTCCATTTTGCATTAACATTTTTAAAAAGTCAGGTAGTTGGTCGAACATTTGTGGAAGTGTGGCTGAACCTAATCCTACTGCTATACTACAAGCTGCGATTAATAGGTTTTCTCCTTTACCTAAATCGACTTCTGAAAGAATTGATATACCGGCAGCCGCGACAGATCCGAACATAACAATCATAGCGCCTCCAAGAACGGCATTTGGAATAACAGTCGTTAAAGCTGCTAGTTTAGGTAATAATCCAAGAACAACCATAATACTCCCAGCAGCATAAATAACTTCCCTCGATTTAACTTTTGTAAGTGAGATTAAACCAACATTTTGTGAAAAAGCTGTGTAAGGAAATGCATTAAATATACCACCGAGCATAATTGCAAGACCTTCTGAACGCAATCCATTTACGATTTGATCTTGTTTAACCTTTTGGTCAGTCGCTTTTCCAACTGCGAAATAGACTCCAGTTGATTCGACCATACTAACAATACATACGATAATCATTGTGATAATAGCTGTAATACTGATTTTTGGTGCTCCAAAATAGAATGGTTGAGCGATACTAAACCACGATGCTTCTGATACGCTTGAAAAATGAACGATTCCCATTGCGTAGCCAGCAATTGTTCCAACAACCAAACCAACAAGTACAGAAACTGTACGTAAAAATCCTTTAGCCCATCTGTTAATGACTAAAATTACGATAAGTGTAAGAAGGGCAAGTAATAAATTGTGTACTTGACCAAAGTCTGGACTCCCTTGTCCTCCTGCTACATTATTCATAGCCACTGGAATTAGGGAAAGTCCAATAATCGTTACAACTGATCCTGTTACAATTGTAGGGAAAAATTTTAAAAGCTTGCCATAAAAAGGAGCAGCTAATACAACAAAGATCCCGGAAATAATTATTGCACCGTATGCTGTCGGTAAATTTGAAGAGGATGCAATTGCAATAATTGGACCTACCGCCGTAAAGGTACATCCTAAAACGACCGGCAATCTGCTACCAATGTGTTTAGTCCCCATGCTTTGCAGGATTGTTGCTATACCGCAAGTAAATAAATCTGCTGCAATCAGATAAGCGATCTGAGTTGGCGTAAGTTTAAGCGCGCCACCTATTATAAGAGGCACAACAACTGCACCTGCATACATAGCCATGACGTGTTGAAAACCTAATGTAAATGCTTTTTGTTTACTTAACAATCTGATTCTCTCCCTTGTCATTGCTGAATTTATCTATATTGATTGGCGTACAGTTATTACTCTTTATAAAACAAAAAAGGACAGATTCCACTTGAGTATGTTTCTCTCAAGTGAAACCTGTCCTTCTGGGTTTTTATCCCTAATGGTGTAGCACGGATAGTGCCCACATCGCTCGGACCAGCCATTTTACTTACAATAATGCGGAACCCTAGATGTGCTTTCACTCATAGTCGGTCGATTATATTGGTCGTCCGGTAGAAACTTATGGGCCATATCCCCATGATTATATGAGTTATTTATATATTTGTACCTTGATTATGTTACACATGCTATTCAATATTTTCAAGTAGAAAATGCAGGAAAAGGTGCCCCATTAGAAAAAAAACTAATGGAACACCTTCTATTATGTTCTACGCATATAAGCTTTTACAGTAAGTGGTGCAAAAATTGCTACAATTACAGCAGCTCCAATAAGCGAAATGATTAGATCTGAACCTGCAGTTCCTGCGTTCGTAAGATTTCTGACAGCAGTGATTAGATGTGAAATTGGGTTTATTTTTACAAACCATTGAAGCCAATTTGGCATTGTATCAACTGGTACAAAGGCATTTGAAAGAAATGTTAATGGAAATAGTGCTAGCATAGAAATCCCTTGTACACTTGATGCTGTACGTGCAATTACTCCAAAAAACGCAAAAATCCAACTAATCGCCCATGAACATACAATTACAAGTAGCCCCGCTAAAACTACATAGCCCAAGCCACCTTCAGGGCGATATCCCATTATATATCCCATTGTGAAGGTAAGAACTGTAGCGATTGTATAACGAATCGTATCCGCCAATAAAGCTCCGGCCAGTGGTGCAATACGTGCAATCGGCAGCGACTTGAATCGATCGAATACACCTTTATCCATGTCTTCACGCAATTGTACACCTGTAACAATCGAAGTAGTAATGACCGTCTGCACTAAGATTCCTGGTATGATTACTGGTAAATAACTCTTAACATCCCCAGAGATTGCTCCACCAAAGATATAAGTAAACATAAGTGTAAAAATAATAGGTTGTAACGTAACATCAAATAATTGTTCTGGTGTACGCTTAATTTTTAGTAGACCACGATAAGCCATCGTAAATGAATTTTTTACTGATTGACTAAAGCTAGTTTTATTTTTTAATTGACGATAAGCAGCCGGTTTTATTGATGTGCTCATACCCTCACTCCCTCCATTTCTTTTGTTTTATCTGACTCCTTTGCTCCATCATTTTCAACGCTGTTACCAGTAATCGTAAGGAATACTTCATCAAGAGTCGGCTTTTGTACACTCATTTCAGTTAGATGGATGCCTTCATCACGTAGGGCAATTAGAAGGTCGGTTACTCGGTCAGCATCCGCCATAGGGGCAGTAATCTTTCCTTCTACTAATGCGATATTGGATTTTACTTTTAGTACATGTTCTACTGTCTGACGCGCCTTTTGAACATCCCTTAAATCTTGAACTTTTAATTGTAACGATGAACTACCAACCGAAGCTTTCAATTCATCAACAGTACCCTCTGCAACTACATGACCACGATCTATTACTGCAATTCGATCTGCTAGTTCATCCGCCTCTTGAAGATATTGTGTTGTTAATAGAACTGTTGAACCTTCTTTTACTAAACGACGAATAGTATCCCACATTTGATTTCTTGTACGAGGGTCTAAACCAGTTGTCGGTTCATCTAAGAAGATAAGTGGTGGCTGAGCAATTAAACTTGCTGCCAAATCTAATCTACGACGCATTCCACCTGAGAAATTTTTCAATGGACGTTTTGCTGCCTCTGTTAAGCCAAATTCCTCTAATAAATCCGCTGCTTTCTTTCGCGCTTCCGCTCTACCTAGACCTAGTAATCTTGAAAATATAATAAGATTCTCTGTAGCACTTAGTGACTCATCAACTGAAGCATACTGACCAGTAACTCCAATTAATTGACGTACAATATGAGCCTTTTTTAATACATCATGACCGAATATGCTTGCAGTACCTGCGTCTTGTCTAAGTAGTGTAGCCAACATTCTAATTGTGGTTGTTTTCCCTGCACCATTTGGTCCAAGTACACCGTAAATACTTCCCGCACGAACGTTTAAATCCACTCCATCAACCGCACGATTATCACCAAATGTTTTAACTAAACCACTCGCTTCTACTGCCAAATCTCCATTATTCGGGGTAATTATTTTTTTATTTAAATATTCCAATTCACTTCCTCCTTTACGACTTATTACAAGATGAATATATCGACTAATTATGAATTAAGTATGAACTTTAAATAAAAATTTTCTTTACGAATAATTACAAGCTAGAGGATACAATGTTCAATGTAAAAAAACTTCCCTTAACTAATTTAAGGGAAGTTTTTTTTACATTGATTTTCAGACTGATTGCAAGCGTTTGACGGGCAGTCTGAAATTTAGTCATGTACTATGGTTTGATTTAGTAGTAGGAACTCTGAGTTAATATTAGATAAAAAAGGAGTCGCTTCACCTAAGCTATATAGATGTAATTGATGCATTGCTCGTGTACACGCAGTATAGAATAGTCTTCGGAGACGATCATCTCCATAAACTTGAGCTGATGCATCATAAATAATCACTGCATCGAATTCAATTCCTTTTGCCAAATATGCAGGAATAATGACTACACCTTGTTCATATTCAACTGAGTTTCTCTTCACGTGCTTGATTCCTTCTACATCTTTTAATGCTTCATATGCATCTAAACTTTCTTCGGCAGATTTGCAAATGACCGCAATTGTATTAAATTCACTTTTCTTTAAGTCTTCGATTTTAGATGCAATATGGCTGTGCAAATCTTCTCGATTAGATAATTGTGTTAACACAGGCTTATCCCCAACTCGTTCAAAAGGCGTAATTAGATTGCCTCCAGGTATAAGTCTACGTGTGAACTCTACAATTGGTTTTGTTGATCTGTAACTGCGTGTCAGATTAATCACTTTTGTTTCATCTGGCCCATATAAGCCTTTAAGTACATTAAAATCACCCATCTCACTGGCATGAGCAAAGATTGCTTGATTAAAGTCGCCTAGTACCGTCATTTTTGCAGAAGGAAACAATCTCTTCAAAAATTCAAATTGGAAAGGAGAATAATCTTGAGCTTCATCTACAAGTACAAATTTAATCGAAACATTTGATTGGAAGCCTTGCACTAATTCTTTTAAAAGTAAATACGGTGTAGCGTCCTCATAAAACAATTTGCCTTCATCTAACATATTTAACGTTAACTGACATATGTCTTCCCAATTCTCAGGGGTATCTCCTTCAATCCATTGTTCAATTTGAGTTGGATCAGAAAATAACTGTTTATAGACTCCTTTTATGTCAATGAAACGCAATCCTCGAACCCATTCACGTAGTGGCTTTAGTTTTTTACGCACAACCATTCGACCTAATACCTTAGTTTCTTGTTCGTAATCATCGAATGAATTATCTTTAAATTGTTTTTTCTGTAAGTACTTATATGCTTTTTGATAATCATCTTTGCTGAGTAACTCGATTTCATCTTGTACCCATGTTTTTTTCAATTCTAGCTTTTCCATTTCATTGATTTGCTTGTTTAACCATTCCGTCAACTTCTCTAATCTGTTGTTAAATTTTAAAGAAGGATCGGTGCTATAAAATCTTTCATATATTTGTTTAGCTGTAACAACTGGTTTACCTCTAAATTTAAATCCTCTAAAGACCATTCCAGATGATTCCAGTGATTGTCTGTATGCCTTAATTGTCTCAAAGAAACGAGTTGAAGCTTTAAATTGAATGCTTGAAGTCCTAGTCTTATAGGAAGGATCATTGATAGCAGTTAGCACATATTCTAATTGCTCATAATTATCCTCAACTTGGAACGCATCACTTAGCCTATGAACTAAATATTCTTGGAATGTAACTTGTTGCATATTTTCTTCGCCTAGTTCAGGTAAAACTCTCGATACATAGTTATTAAACATTGCGTTAGGAGAAAATAAAATAATTTGATCTGCTTTTATCCAATTTCTATATTTATAGAGCAAATATGCAATCCTTTGTAGAGCTGCAGATGTCTTTCCACTACCAGCCGCCCCTTGAACAATCAGTAATCTACCTTTGTCATAACGAATGATCTGATTTTGTTCTTTTTGAATGCTGGCTACTATGCTTCTCATATGCTTGTTTGTTCCTTTACCAAGCACATGCTGTAAAATCTCATCACCTATAGTGAGACTTGTATCGAACATTGATTCAATTAAACCGTTGCGGATAATGTATTGCCATTTTTGGTCTAATACGCCATTCACTTTTCCCCCAGGTGTATCATACTCAGCAGGACCAGGTGGATAATCATAGTAAACACTTGATACTGGGGCCCTCCAATCATAAACTAAAATATTCTCTCCAGTTTCGTCCATTAGTGTTGAAACGCCAATATAAATACGCTCTGTTTCAGACACACCTTCTTCTGTAAAGTTAATGCGACCAAAATAAGGAACCTCTTTCATCCGACGAAGTGCTGATAGTCGGTTAGAAGATTGCTTATGATTAATTTGGCCGATCGCCAAAAGTTGAGATTGTTGTCTTAAACTAATAACCGTCTCTAAATAGTCATCAAAACTATCTGTGTTGACTTTAACCTCATCCCAGAAATTTTTACGAACATTGATTACTTCGTTTCTACGTTGGGCTGTTTCGTCTGTTAATTTACTAATTTTGTCCGTGATTAGATCTAATACAGCATTTACTCTTACTTGTTCTTTTTGAAGTTCGTTGTTCATTTCATGCACTCCTTTAAAAGATAAAAATGGGGGTTGACTCAAGAGGATTTGTATAGTAAAATTAAAGTAGGGAAAATATGACCTCTTTGTTTTTTATTTATATATACTGTATTAATCTACCACGTTTTTATCTTTTAGGCAATAGTCCACGTTTGAAATCATCATTATTTCATCTCAATTACTAATTTTCGTAAACTCAATAATCAAAATGACCCACCCAAAAATGATCATTTCATCACTTATAGTAAGGTCATCCTTATTATTTATTAATTTCTTCTGTACATACTTCAATTTTCTAAATTTACATCTTTATTAAAACCCACCATATTCTTTATGAATATTCCTAAATACAAATTCTCCATTCACAATAGTAGCCTGAACTTTAAACTGACAATCAATTAAGACGATATTTGCTTTTTTCCCACACTCTATGCTTCCAACTTCATGATCAATTTTAAGTAATTTTGCTTGGTTAAGGCTGACCATCGGTAAAATAGTTTCTAAAGGCACCTCTAAAATGTCATTTACATTTTTTAAACACTCCATTAAATTAGTCGTGCTTCCTGCTAATGAACCTGTTTCTACTGTTCGAGCAATTTTATTTTCCACTATAACGTCTAATGTACCAAGATTATAGGATCCATCTGGTAAATCAGCAGCCGCCATTGAGTCACTTATTAAAAAAATACGTTCTGTCCCTTTTGCTTTGACTAAAAGATTAATTGCTCCAGGGTGGACATGCTGTAAATCTGCTATACATTCACAATAACATTGATCATTTGTTAGAACGGCACCAAGACATCCAGGATCACGATGATTAAATCCCCTCATGCCGTTAAAAGTGTGAACAGAAATTCTTGCCCCATGTTCAATTGCGTTATTCGTTGTGTCGTAGTCTGCATTTGTATGACCCATAGACACGTGAATTCCTTTATCTGTTAACAATTTAATAGCTTTCTCTGCATGCTCTTTTTCTGGAGCTATTGTGATTACTTTGACCGTATTATTGGAAATTTTTATGAGTTCAACCAACTCATCAGTATTTAGTTCACGAATATACTTGACCGGATGTGCACCACGGTGCTCAGTAGTAATGTATGGGCCTTCTACATATGATCCAATGATTTCCGCTCCTTCTGTCTGTCCCATCGCCTCACTTACGATTTTTACAGCTTTTTTAATTTTTACGAAATCATGAGTCAAAGTAGTTGGCAAAAATCCTGTAACTCCATGACGTGCAAGTGACATAGACATTTCTTGTAATGAGTGAATACTCCCATCCATCGTGTCATTCCCAGCAATCCCATGAATATGTAAATCAATCATGCCTGGAATGGCTGCAAAAGTAGAATAATCTAATATTTCACAGGCAGGTCTATTCGTTGTTACTCCATTTATTTTTCCGTTTTTTATTAGTATATAGCCAGCTTCAATTACTTTATCGGGTGTATAAACCTTATCTACCTTAATTGCTTTCATAACACTTCCCCCTCTATTATTCGCAGGTATACTTTTTCAAAAGAACAATAGACAACACCAAAATAGGATGCTGCCTGTTTGTTTAATACTTATACGTGTAAGTAGTTTAATTTTTTTAAAGTTAAGTAACATGCTCCATACAGCCCTGCATCATTTCCAAGAATCGAAGGAAATACGGTTGTTTCTTGATGATAAATCGGCATGGTTTCCTTTTTAATCTCAGAGTTGATGTCCTGAATAAACTGTTCTCCCTGCTCAGCAATTCCTCCCCCAATAATAATTGCCTCTGGGTTCAGAAGGTGAACTATATTTGAAAGACCTATGCTTATATAACGGATAAACCTTTTATATACGCCAGTAGCAATTGGATCTCCTTTTTCTACTAAAGACAAGATTTCTTCTCCAGAGATTTTCTCTATAACTTCACCAATTTTGTTCTTTTCATCAATAAAGTCACTTACTAACGCTGAAGTAGCAGCATATCTTTCAAAGCACCCTTTCCGTCCGCATCCACAAGAGCGTCCGTTATTAATGATGACGGTATGACCTAGTTCTCCTGCTAAATGACGGGATCCGCTTACAATATTCCCATCTATAATAATGGTGCTTCCAATACCTGTTCCTAATGTTAAAAAAACTACATTTTTCTTCCCTTGAATTGCACCCTTCCACTTTTCACCGAAACAAGCACTTTTCACATCATTTTCAACACTAACGGGTAATTTTAATAAATTGAAAAGTATTTCGCCCAACTTCATTCCTGAATAGTCGGGTATATTATTGGAAAATAAAATTTCACCTGTCTCATGATTTACAAGACCACACGAGGAGATTCCGATTCCTACAATTAAAAAATCATTTTGAAGCTTTTTTACTTTCTCAACTAAAAGTTCAGGAAGCAGCTTTTGTATATTATTTTTAGGTGTTGGTACTTTATCTTTGTAGACCATTTGCCCATCACGATTTATTAGTCCAAATTTGATAAATGTACCCCCGATATCAAAACAAACTATATTTTCCACCTTAATCACCCCCTGTTAACTCCTTCACCTTAATGAGATTAAAGTAATGTTGAACTTTAGTTAATTCTACTGATCCAGTCCGCTCTGAGGCAGCATTGGCTATCCCGCAGGCACATGACCACTTTAAAATATCTTTAATTGAATAACCTTTCGAATGCGCAAAGGTAAAGCCTGCAAGCATGCTATCTCCTGATCCAACTTGATGCACATCTGTCAAAGTTGGAACAATTGCCTGCAGTGTGACATCTTTGCTAATTAAAAGAGCACCTTCTTTTCCTAAAGAAAGTAATACGTATTCGGTACCCTTTTGACATATATCCCGGGCATGCAAGATCATATCCTCAATTGATAATTGGTTTAACCCAATCAACTTGCAAAACTCTTCTCTGTTCGGCTTAATTAAAAAAGGCTTTCCCTTTATGCCATGTGCTAGTGATTCTCCACTTGAATCTAAAAGAAAATACTTCCCTTTTTGTTTTGTTTTTTCTATTAGGTATCTATAAAAATTAGAGTTGATCCCGTATGGCAAGCTACCAGAACCTACAATATAGTTATTCGATTTTAGAATAGTATCAAAATTTTTCAAAAATTCTTCTCTTTCATTCTCCAATATCTCAGGCCCTTGTTCAAGAATTTCTGTATGACCTTCTTTTGATTCTATTGCTAAACAAAATCTTGTCTCTCCATTTATTCCTACAAAACGATTAGTTAAATTGTAAATTGGGAGTTGATCAGCTATCCACTCGCCGACTTTTCCGCCTAAAAACCCGGTACAAGTGACTTTAGCCCCTAGCTGAGATAATACACGTGAAACGTTAAGTCCTTTTCCACCAGCTGTTTTATCTACATCTGTAACACGATTTACACCATCTAAATGGAAGACGGGAAGACTATACCGAATATCAATAGCAGGGTTTAATGTAATTGTAGCAATCATATTTCTAACCCCGATTCATACTACCGCACATTTTAATTTTATCAGCAACGACTATTTTCATTTCTCTTACTGCATCTTTAAAGTAATATCTAGGGTCATTGGCATCTGGGTGTTCTTTTAAGTAACCACGTAATCCATTAGCAAAAGCTATTTTTAATTCAGTTGCAATATTTACTTTACATATTCCACTTTTAATCGTTTTTTGTACTAATTCATCTGGTAAGCCCGAAGCCCCATGTAGAACTAGCGGAATATCAACTTCTCTTTGGATTGCACTTAATCGTTCAATATCTAATTTAGGTTCTCCTTTATATAAACCGTGGGCCGTCCCAATAGCAACGGCTAATGAGTCAATTCCTGTTCTAGAAACGAATTCTTTAGCTTGAGCTGGGTTTGTATAAATTTGATCCTTTTCATCCACTTCAAGGTCATCTTCTACTCCACTTAGACGGCCAAGTTCCGCCTCCACAGCAACTCCAAATGAAGAAGCATAATCGACTACTTCACGAACGATTCGAATATTTTCTTCAAAGTCATAGTGAGAGGCATCAATCATGACTGAGTGAATTCCACTATCAATTAAAGCTTTAATATCCATAACTTTTTCATGATGATCTAAATGAAAACAAATTGGAATATCGTATCTTTTTTTTGTGGCTTCCATCATACTAATTAGAAATTCTTCCCCCATATAACTAACTGTACTTGGCGTAGCTGCGATCATAACCGGTGAACGTAGCTCTTGGGCTGTTTCTAAAACTGTTTTCATTGTTTCTAGGTTGTGGATATTAAATGCTGGAACTGCGTAACCTTTGGATTGTGCCTCTAAAAGTACCGTACTTCTTGATGTAATCAAGATAAATCTCCTCCATTCTTCATCTCATTTGTAAAAGGGTGAATCGTAACTCCTTTAACAACTCTGTTAACTACTCCTAATGGAGAAGGGTTATCTGGAGAAAAGCCGAGATTAATAGATTTATACATAGCAAAAGTTTGCGCGTATAAGATAAAAGGGAAAGCTAGAAAAATATCTTCACTAATATTCGGTAGATCTACATGAAAGAAAAGATCACTATATTCTTCCGCTACCTGATCTTTTAAAGATGAAATCGCCACTACTTTCCCTCGATTCGTTTCTTTATAAATCTCTTCTAAAATGTCAAGATCGTACTGCCTTGTATAAGGGTTACAAGATAAAAATACAAATACAACAGTATCTTTATCTAAAATGGATTTAGGGCCGTGTCTAAAACCTAGTGAGGTATCAAAAGTAGAAGGAATTGTCCCGCCTGTTAGCTCCAATAATTTTAATGACGCTTCTCTTGCTAAACCTTCAAAAACCCCTGAGCCTAAATAAACAACTTTTTGAAAAGACGAATTCGCCAGTTGTTTAATACTTTCCTCGCTCCCGCTAATAATTGAATGACCAGCATGTATAAGTTCATCAACTTTCTTCTCCCATGTATGAACCTGTTCAATATTAAAAAGTAGTAGAGCCGAGAAAAGCATAGTTGTAAAACTACTCGTCATTGCAAATCCTTGGTCATTTGCTTCTTCTGGCATATAGATGACCAAATGGTTATGATCATTTTTCTTCTTTTGAGCCAGTAATCCATCTTGATTACATGTAAAAACAATTCCATAAAAATCATCTATAACTTGTTCCCCTAAATGAATAGCAGCCAAACTCTCTGGACTATTTCCTGATCGAGCAAAGGAAATCATGATTGTTGGAAATTTCTTGCTTAAATAAGCGTATGGATTTGACACAATATTTGTCGTAGCAATACTCTCTACTACTATTTTTTTGTTGTTAACGATTTGTTTTAAATAAGGAAGGACTGTGTCACCAACAAATGCAGATGTACCAGCACCAGTTAAAATAATGCGTAACTGTTCGTGTTTATTTTCAATGCTCTTTAAAAATGTAAGAATTCGATCTCTATTAAATAAAAGAATATCCTTTGTTTCGTTCCACAATCTAGGTTGCTGGGCTATTTCTTTTGCTGTATGGCTTGCGCCGACATTCATTCTCTCATTTTCACTCGATTTTAATAGCTCCATACTATTTCCTCCTGTTTTACTGTTAATGTCATCATTACCAGTTAGGTTAAATAGATACTTCTTGTATCTATTTCAACTCTACTGTATAAGTAAACTTATCCCCTCTTGCAATAGAAATTGTATACTCAATTACTTTGCTTTGATCATAAGTTACACGTTTAAGCATTAGACATGGTGCACCCTCGATTATGTTTAGCATTTCTGACTCCACTTTATTTGCACTAACAGCCATAAAGCTTTCTAAAGCGCTAGAAATATTCACATTATATTGGGTTCTGAAGATTTCATACATCGGCGTATGTTGCAATTCTTCACTAGAAAGATTTTTAAAATCCTTTACGGGTACATAGGAGGTCTCGTATAACATCGGTTCCTGATCTGCAAGTCTTAACCGAACGATCTTAAATACCTCTTCTTCTACCGGTATATCCATGACCTTTGCTACTTTACTATCACAATTGATTTTTTCAAAAGAAACGACCGTTGTCGTTGGGAATTTCCCTGCCTTTTTCATTTCTTCTGTAAAACTATAAAATTTTACAAGACTTTGGTTATACGTTCTTGGAGAAACATATGTCCCCTTGCCATGAACTTTATAAATATAGCTTTGTTTTTCAAGCTCTTGCATCGTCTGCCTTACCGTTGTTCGGCTAACTTGATACGTATCGCATAATTCTCGTTCAGATGGTAGCTGATCGTTCTCAGCAAGTTCGCCTGATTCGATTTTTTCTAATAAAATATCCATTAATTGATAATAAAGCGGAAGTCGAGAATCCTTTTCTACCATGATTAGCTCCTTTAGGTGGTATCTTTGTCATAACCAGTTAAATATACATCTATTATACATAATATTGAAAAAGATACCACCTTATGTCGCAACAGAAATTTCTACAAAATTCTCTCTTCTGTCATTTTTAATTTTTTCATATAATCACCTAGTGAAACCATTGTTCCCGAAACTCTTGATTCCTCTGCTGCATAAGCGATCATATGACTTTTAGCTGACACGATCGCTGATGTTAAGCTGCCTTTGTCCTTCTTAGTTACGCGTTGTATGAAATCAGCCATAATACTTGTATCGGCTCCCATATGGCCACCATCTACAGTTGAGGGCTTAATTAATTCCTTCTTACCTGAAAAATAATTAACTTCAATTTCATTTTTAGCATCATTTCCAACTATTTCGCCTTTTGTTCCCATAATTTTAAAGTTACGGAACGTTTCATTTGTAAATGCAGTCATAGCAAATGCAACTGTTACGTCATTTTCAAATAATAAATTAACTACCTGATGGTCAACAACATCATTGTCACAGTGATATACGCAGCGACCATATGGTCCCTCTTGAATTGCCTTTAGTCTACTATCAAGACTAGAACTTGCTGAAATGACATTTGCTGGCCAAACATCACGGTCATGTAAATACCATTTAGCCGCTGAATAAGGACATTCCTTTTCCACCTTACAACCATCCAAACAGCGATATGTTGAACCTTCTGGTGCGTTTTCCTTTTTAAAGTAAGTTAAACTTCCATATGAAGATACACTCTTGCACTCAGTACCAATGAGCCACGCAAGCATATCCATATCATGGCAGCTTTTTTGTAAGAGCATTGAGCTAGATTCAGAAGAATTACGCCAGTTACCACGTACAAAACTATGAGCTTGGTGAAAATAACCTACATTCTCGTTCCACTGGATTGATACGATGTCACCGATTACTTTTCGATCAACAATTTCTTTTAATGCTTGATAAAATGGCGCATACCTCATAACGTGACAAACCGTTAATAATGTATTATGCCTTTCTGCTGCTTCTGCTATTTCTAGTGTCTCAATTGGTTCTGGTGACATTGGTTTTTCTAATAAAATGCTATATCCTTTTTCAATTGCCTTCATAACGGGCTTATAATGATTACGGTCTGGGCTACAAATTAGTAGAGCCTCACATAGCTGTTCTTTTTCTAACAGCTCAGTCCAGTCTTCAAATCTCATATTCTCAGGGATATTGTGAGCTTCCGCAAACTTTTCTCTTTTTTCTTTATTTGGCTCCGCTATAGCAATGAATTGAATTTCATGTGGATACTGTAGTGCATATGATCCATATGCATAAAATCCTCTACTTCCTGCTCCTATTAAAGCTGCTTTCATAATCAGTTTCCTCCAAGCTTTGTAAGATTTTTATTTATTTCCTGTAACTGCAATTCCTTCAATAAATTGTTTTTGCAAAATCATAAATAAAATTAGCATTGGTAAAATTGCTAAGAATGATCCTGCCATTAATACTGGGTAATTTGTTAGATATTGTCCTTGCAGTGATGACAAACCGACGGATAACGTCATTGATTCAGGTGAGCTATTAACAATCATTGGCCACATTAATTCATTCCAGCTCCATAGCGTTGTAAATATACCTAAAGCAACTAAACCTGGCTTTGCTAAAGGAAGCATGATTTTCCAATAAATTTGGAAATGATTACAGCCATCTAATCTAGCTGCTTCTTCTAATTCCTTTGGTAACCCCATAAAAAACTGTCTTAAAAGGAATGTACCAAATGCACTAAATAGACCTGGAACCACTACTGCTTGTAAAGTGTTTAACCAGCCTAATTTCACCATGATCATATATTGTGGCAATAAAAAGACCTGTCCTGGTACCATTAAAACCGATAAAGCTACTAAAAAAAGAATATTTCTTCCTGGAAATTCAATTCTCGCAAATGCGTATGCAGCTAAAGAACATAATAATAATTGTCCAATAGTACGAATCACTGTAATGATTAGCGTGTTAAACATAAATTTAAAGAATGGTAGTAAATCAAAAACATCTTTATAATTCACCCACTGGAAATGCTTTGGAACAATAACAGGCGGAACATGAATCGACTCAGCATAAGTTTTTAATGAAGTTAGTAACATCCATATAAAAGGGAAGACCATCGCCAAGGCGCCGACAATTAGAATTAAATGAATTAAGATGGTTTTACTTGTGATCTGAAGTCTTGCTTTCTCCAATGGTTACTCCTCCTTCAATCATAATGAACCCATTTCTTTTGTAAAACCATTTGAATCGCTGTAATGATTAAAATAATGATTAATAGTAAAACTGCAATTGCGGCAGCATAACCTTTATCATTTAACACGAATGCGTGCTGGTAAAATAAATAGACGATTGATTGAGTACTTTCCAGTGCTGTACTGCTTTTCCCAATCATCATAAAAATTAAATCAAACACTTGGAATGCCCCAATAAAGGACATGATTGTTACGAAGAATATAACTGGGGAAAGTAACGGTAGTGTTATTTTAAAGAAGACCCTGATTGGCCCAGCACCATCTATTTCCGCTGCTTCGTAATATGTTTTTGGAATCCCTTGAAGCCCTGAAAGAAAAATAACCATGTTATAACCGAGCCCACTCCAAATTGCTACGACAATTATTGAATATAGTGCAACTTTCGGATCACTTACCCACTGTGGACCTTTAATTCCAAAGAGGGATAAAAGATAATTTAGCAGCCCATAGTCAGAATTATATAGCCATCTCCAAACCATAGCGATTGCTGCTGGCATGGTAATAACAGGTAAAAAATACAGTGTTCGATAAACAGACTTACCCTTAATTTTTTGGTTTAAGAGAACTGCTATAAGAATCGATAAGAAAATACCGATTGGAACTGTAAAAATGATATAAATTCCTGTATTTTTAAATGACTGCAACAGATTAGAATCTTCTAGCATGCGTCTATAATTATCCAATCCTGTCCACTCATATTGCCCAAATGCTCCCCATTCCGTAAAACTGAAGTAAATCGTTTGGATAATTGGCCATAAGTAGAAAATTGTTAAACCAATCATTGTTGGTGCAATCATAAAATACGCCCAAAGATAATCTGATCGTTTTCTCGTCTTTGCTAAGCTTGGGATCTTTAATTTACTTTTTGATTTTATTTCAACTTGTAGAGGCATTTCCTTCACTGTATTCACTCCTTTTAAGAGAAATAAAGAGAAGAAGTCATTCTAGACTTTAGAGAGCTTCTTCTCTTCATTTTTTTAGTTCTTAGCTAGTGCCTCGTCTGCCTTTTTCGTTAATTCTTTTGCAGCATCTTCAACACTTTCTTCATTACTCCATGCTTTTTTCAAGATATCTGTTTCATACTGCCAGATTTCGCCTGTATTTTTCACACTAGGTAGTGGAACTGAATAGTCAACTCCATCAATAAAGGCTTGAAGATTTAAATTTGGAACAGCTTTTAGCCAAGCATCTTGTGTACCGTTGTAAGCAGGGATTACTGTACCAGTTTTCGCATACACTTCTGCTGCTTCTTTAGAACCAAGGAATTGAACAAACTTCCAAGCAGCATCTTTATGCTTCGTATTCGCCGCAATTACATTTGATAATCCATGAATAGAAACTGCACGTTGTTTTCCTTTTGGTACAACAGCTACATTTAAATCTGGATTTTTCTTATACTCTGGAACCATCCAAGGTCCATCAAACATCATTGCAATTTTTCCTGAAGAGAATAACTCTGATGGTGCTGTTTCCGTCATTTGAGCTTGTGTTGGAGACAAGCCTTCTTTTATAAAACTAATATTATATTTAAGTGCTTCAATTGCTTCAGGTTGATCAAATCCGACCGACTTGCCGTCATCGGAAATAATATGTCCACCATTTTGCCAAATGAAGTCATAATATCCGCCTTGGTTACCCATTAAAGCAGCAAAACCATAAATACCTTTTTCTTTATTTGTAAGTTTCTTTGCTACTTCTTTTAACTTATTCCAATCCCAAGTATCATCTGGGTATGGTATACCTGCTTCATCAAAAATCTTTTTGTTATACCAAAATCCAGTTATATCAAAGTCTTTTGGGATACCATAAAGTTTTCCGTCAACTGTATAAAGATCGACTAATGACTTAGGATAATTGTCTAGACTATAGTTATCCTTTGATGCTAAGTCACTAAGTGGGACAATTACTTTGCCTTCCGCATATTGGACTACATGAGCCCCGTTCATCCAAAAAACATCCGGCAATGCTCCTCCTGTAGCAGCTGTTTCTAGCTTTTGGAAATACTGTGCATATGGAGTAAGCTCCGTTTTCACTTTAATATTAGGGTACTTTTCATTAAATAATTTTATAATTTCATCAACCGCAGGAACTTGCTTCTTATCCCAATAACCGTAAGTAATTTCAACCTTTCCATCTTTTGCATCCCCCGATGTATCACTGCTACCACATCCAGCCAATCCTAGTAAGCCTAAAGCCAAGGTTAGTAGCAAAATAAGCCACTTTTTCATCCCATTCCCCTTCTTTCTCTTAAAAGTTTAATAGCCTTTCAATCGAGTAGTTTCTCTAATGACACCTTTTGAAGTAAAACTCCACGAATATGTTGTCATGATGTTATTACCAGTTAACTTGTAAAGGCTTACAAAAAACGTTTGATTTTCTAATATAAAGTTTCATCACCCCTATTTCACTTTCAATAACCATTTAGTAATGATGTCATTACCAGTTGTAAGTAGTATATCACCTCTTTTTTAAATCCTGAACACTTTTTTAAATTTTTCGAAAAATTTAAATCGACATGATTCGTCATACTATTCGTTATTTAGTCATTATCACTTATTCCCTGTCACAGCAAAAAGAACCTTCAAGTCAATGTCAATTGAAGGTTCTTTACTTTATTATGCTATTTATAAATATTAACTATAAGCTAGCTCTTTTTCATTTAATCCAAGCGCTTTTGAAGTTGAAGCTTGAATTTCCTCTAAAAGTTCCGGATGTTCTTCTAGAGATAAGCCAAATGAAGGGATCATTTCTCTAATCTTTGGAGCCCACTCCATCATATGCCCGGGGAAGCATTTTTCTAATACTTCAAGCATTACATGAACCGCTGTTGAAGCACCTGGAGATGCTCCAAGTAATGCTGCGATTGAACCATCAGCTGCACTAACTACTTCAGTACCGAATTGAAGTGTTCCTTTTCCAGCTGGCGTGTCTTTAATAACTTGTACACGTTGACCAGCAACTACGATATCCCAATCCTCACTCTTAGCATTTGGAATAAATTCACGTAATTCTTCCATACGTTTTTCATTCGATAATAAGACTTGTTGGATTAAATATTTCGTTAATGACATCTCTTTTACGCCTGCCGCTAACATAGTCATGACGTTATTAGGTTTTACAGAACTAATCAGATCCATATTTGAACCTGTTTTTAAGAACTTTGGTGAGAACCCAGCAAAAGGTCCAAATAATAATGACTTTTGGTTATCGATATATCTTGTATCAAGATGCGGAACAGACATTGGTGGTGCACCAACTTTAGCTTTTCCGTATACTTTTGCGTGATGTTGCTTTGCAACTTCCTGATTTTTACATACTAAGAATAGTCCACTTACAGGGAACCCTCCAATATGTTTTGACTCAGGGATACCCGTTTTTTGTAGTAAAGGTAGACTAGCTCCTCCGCTTCCGATAAATACGAATTTTGCAATGTGGGAGTCAATATTTCCAGTGCTCATATTATACACTTTTACTTCCCACCCGCCGTCGCTAGTACGTTTAATGTCTTCAACATTATGTCTATAGTTAATCTCGACATTCTTGCTCTCTAAGTGCTCAAACATCATACGTGTTAAAGCGCCAAAGTTTACATCCGTTCCTGAGTCTATTTTTGTTGCCGCTATTGGTTCATTAGATGTGCGTCCTTCCATGATTAGCGGAATCCATTCTTTCAGCTTTTTTGCGTCCTCTGAGTATTCCATTCCTTTAAATAGAGGATTGTTAGAAAGCGCTTCAAATCGTTTGTTTAAAAATTCCACATCTTCTTTACCTTGCACTAGACTCATATGAGGAATTGGCATGATAAAGTCCTGTGGATTACGAATCAAGTCGTTGTTTACAAGATATGACCAAAATTGTCTTGAAAGTTGAAACTGTTCATTAATTTTTATGGCTTTACTAATATCAATCGATCCATCAGCTTTTTCTGATGTATAGTTAAGCTCACATAATGCAGCATGTCCCGTACCTGCATTATTCCACTCATTAGAGCTTTCTTCCCCTGCTTTTTCTAATTTCTCAAATACTTTAATTTCCATTTCCGGTGCTAATTCTTTTAGTAATGATCCCAAAGTCGCGCTCATGACTCCAGCACCAATTAAGATAATGTCTGTTCTAGTTTGTCTGTTGCTCATAATAACCTTCCTTTTCCCCTTTATTTGCAAAAAAGTAGGTTTTCCTGCTTAGGTGTCACAAAAAGCAAGGCACCACCTAGGAACACACCTTTTCTGTCTCAATTATATCTTATTAATAGTATAACACATTTAAACCATCTTTTAATAATAGTATATCACTATTTAATTATATCCAATTAATAGTATATTTCTATTACTAATTGCCCTAAAAAAATTTTTTTCTTTATCTGATAATTATAAACTATTTAAAGAATGTAAAAAAGTTAAAAATCTATCATTAAGGTCCTTATTTTAGAAAAATAAATTCTAAAGCATTCATACTTAATGAACTAGACACTTTTATAGTAAGCGCTTATTTTAATATTATCTTGCGTACAAAAGAATATAACGAAAGGAATGATTTGCTTATTATTTTGGAATCATTTAATGAGCCCAAAATTTAAATTATTCTTTGGCTAATACATAGTCTAATTTTACTCCTATTAATATTCATTTGTACACAAAAAACAGACTGCCGAGAAGGTCCCGACAGCCTGTTTCGACTCAAATGAGCCCTTTAATTCCTCTTTAGAAAAAATTTTTCAATGCCTTATTTTTTCTTGAAAGGCTTATTTGCTCCGCAAATTACTGAAACTTTGCAAATTGGGCTAACTGTGCCATTACTTCCCACTGTTTCCTTTATGTTTGAACGTTACAGTGATTGTATGATTCTTTGTAATATTCGTTAACGTATACGTATTATTTGTTAGCTTTGTTTCCACTCCGTCTACTTTAAACGTATCAACCTCATAACTACCCTTATCAGGTGTAATTTTGAATGTTTGATTTGCTCCTTCATCTACAGTAAGTATACCAACAGGGCTGATCGTTCCATTCCCTTCAGCTGATACTATGATAGTGTAAACGATCTTTTTGAACGTTACGTTAATCATGTGATCCTTCGTTACATTTGTAAATGTATAAGAGTTATTTGTAAGATTTGCATTCACACCATCAACAGTAAATGTAGCAACCTCATAGCCTTTACTCGGTGTAACCGTGAATGTTTGATCTTTTTCATGATTCACAGAAACTTTACCGCTTGGACTGATCGTTCCATTGCTTCCAGGTGATGCTGTAATTGTGTGTACAATTTGTTTAAACGTTACATTAATCGTGTGATCTTTTGTTACATTCGTAAATGTGTACGTATTGTTTGTTAACTGTGCATCTACACCGTCTACTTTAAATGTTGCAACCTCAAAACCGTCATAAGGTGTGATCGTAAATGTTTGGTTTGTTCCGTGATTTGCAGCAATTCTGCCGTTCGGACTAATCGTTCCGTTCGTTCCAGCTGTTGCTGTGATGATATGAACGATTTGTTTGAACGTTACTTCGATTGAATGATTCTTCGTTACGTTTGTAAATGTGTACTCGTTGTTTGTTACTGCTACTTCTTGTCCATCAACTTTAACGCTTCCAATCTCAAAACCTGTATTCGGCGTGATTTTATAAGTTTGATTAGACCCATGTTTCACTGAAGTGAAGCCGTCCGGATCAATTTTACCGTTGCTGTCAGTTGTTGCCGAAATCAAATGTGACAAATCATCACTAATGATAACAGTAAATGAAGTGTCAATATAACCAGGGGCAGTAACTGTAAACTCATAATCACCCAGTTCTTTGAATAATGATCTGTCAGTAAATGTAAGGTCCTTAGCTGTCAGAGTATACTTGCTTGGATCAACAACTTTACCATTTAATGAAACAACTGGATTCGCTGTAATCCACGCTGAATCCTGATCGTGGGTAACAGTAATCGGTGTATCTTCTTGAATGTAAGCAATTTTTGATGCAAACACTGGTGCATTGCTCTTAACAACTTGAGTAACCTTCGTGTCTGGGTAGCAATACGCCGTAAACTTAATTTCTTTATTGCCTGTCGTTGTAAATGCTGTTCCAGGAAGTGTTATTGTGATATTGTTCTTATCTGATGAGATTGTCGCATCAGATTTAACTGATATTCCTTCTACTGTAATATCACCAGAAACTGCCTTAGCTGCATTTGCCCATCTCATATTTTCAGTATTATTAGGTACTGTAATAATTACTGGTTTATTAACTCCACTTAGCGTCACGCTCGGTGTTGGTGCCGTTCTTTGAGCAAATGGTTGAGCAATTGTAATTGGCGTAAAGTAAGGTGATATGAACTTAACATTCTTATTACCTGCAGCAGTATTAGATTGTGTTGCATTTCCATCAATCGTTACTGATCCTGTACCATTTTTTACAGATGTTGTGACATAAGGTTTTACTGATATAATCGATGATAATTGTATTGTGACATCACCATTATCTATCGATTGATCTGACGTCGGTGCAAGTAAAATTGAACTTCTCCATAACGAATTATCATCCCCATTAATAGAGTAAGTAATGGTATCACCAAACTGAGGTGTTCCTGTAGTTGACGAAATTGTAATGACAGGTGCAGTTTGTGGTGTAACAGTTGTATTTACATTAACGTCAGCATAACCCGGAGCTGAAACAACTAAGCTCCTTGAAACTGCAGCGCCGCCATTTGTTCTTACTAAATCATATGGAATCGTTAATGTTCCTGCTGTTTCATCAATCACAGCCTTAGTTTTAATCGAATTTCCGCCAAATTTAATATCACCACTAGCCTTCATAACAGCTATCCAATCAGATGCAGCTGTACCTGAATTAAATGTCATTACAAGGTCTTTTCCAGCATAAATCGTTCCTGCCGGACTTGTAAGTGTTACCCCTTGTTTGTATAAAGGTTGATCAACAGACACTATTTGGTAATTTGATGCGATTATATTGATTTTTGTGCTTCCTGGAGTAGTGATTAGCGCTTCATCAATCTTAATTGGTGTTCCAGGAGCACCTACCGTGATTTTATTTGCCTCAAAATCCGCCCTATTAATTGTATTACCGCCAATTTGAATGGCTGTAATCGCATCTCTCCAAGCTTGTGTATCGTTTGTAGCTCCAACTCCTATTGAAATTGGGTTTGGATTGCTATCATTAAAATAACGATTTGCTTCAGCCGTCAATGTTGGAGACGGGAACGCATTAATTCTTTGTGTGAATGAATACGAATCGTAATTGTCAGCTGAGATTGTAATCTTCCAATCTGTACTACCCGACGATGGCGTCGAGAAAACACCTGCCGGAATCGTAAAGTTAAATGTTGTTGCGTTCGCCGGCGTCAACTGGTTAAAGAGTCCTGCCAATTCAGTTCCTGTATAGTTTTTAACAACATTATTATTTGGGTCAGTTACTGTTATTGAATTAATATTTGGCTGCCAAATATCACGATAGTGCGCAGCTGTTGAACCTGTCGTATCTGATCGAGTGTATGTCAACGCTTTTCCAATTGTTGCAACGTTGTTTGGTGATAAAAGTGAAAAGCCAGTTCCTCCACCATTTTGCATTTTAAATTTTAAAGATCGATCCATATAACCTGGAGCCTTGAACACGATTGTGTGGACTCCCGCTTTTTTGAATACTGACGGATCAAATTCATATTGTCCTTTGTTAGATACTACTTTTTCAATAATCGAATTTGTTGAAACGCCATTATATATATTCGTAGCTGCTTTTCGGTCGACTCCATCAATCAGAATTTGTCCACCAGCTCCGTCTACAGCAGCTCTCCAAGCTGTATCTTCAATTTGTGTAAGTGTTGTAGCGCCATTTACAACGTCTGGTGTTTTATAGCCTACAGAAAACAATTGAAACGGATTGACTTTTCCATAATATACAAAGGCGTTGATATCACTTGTTTTAATAAATGGCACTGGTTTAATAACCGTGTTAAAGGCAGTAAGATCCGAACCGCTTGGTACTGTGCCAAATCCAGTAATCGTTATAGCTTTACTTGTAGTTAAAACGATTTTTCCTGCTAAAGTTGATGCATTTTGAGCAGTCGTATTGTACTTTCCAATGTTTTTGATGATGTATTCAAAGTCGTTATAATCAATTGTACCGTCGAAGTTAAAATCAGCACTTCTAGTGTAAGTTGAAGATGTGTCAACAAAGCTATTGTAAGCTGTGCTTTCAGCCTCAATGTCTTTCATATCGATTACATCGTCACCATTCACGTCACCTGCAAGCATGATTGCATTTGGAACAGAATAATTTCCTCCTGCTGCGTAATTATATTGTCCCGCAGTATTAACAGCTAATGTACCATAGTATGTTAAATGACCTGGCATTTTCATTTCAAAATTGTATGGTTTATCTCCTGCTTGCATTGGAAGGTCAGTTGTGAATAAACCATTCTGAGTAATCCCTGGATTTTCACTTGATGCGCCAGCTGTAGGATTCTTAGCTATTGACAACTTAGACGTAATACCACCTGCATTAGAATCTTCAAACTTAACCTCAACACCCGAAGCATCAGACGTTATTGGTGTTGCTCTACCGAATGTAGTAGTAGTCGGATAGTTTTGGAATCCTTCTGGTTTAATACCTCCACTAATATATGCTGAGCCTTTAATATAAAGTTTTTTATCAAGGAATGTAGGGACTCGATCCATCCCATTTTTCCCACCGTCATACGTTGTGATTTCCGGGATATTCGCAGATCCTTGAAGCCATAATGTATCTAATCCAGCATCATTTGTCACTTTGTATTTAATATCAAGAAGAGGCATTTCTTGGGCAACACCCCCGCTCATTGTTTCTGCTGTATTTAATACACCTTGAGCTTGTAAATCTTTTGGAAGATTGAAATTGAATATAAAATCTCCATTTACATCTGTGTCCTGATGAATCCAAGACTTATCAGCTGTAATACCCTTTGTTGCTAAAAAGGCTTTATATTCTGGACTGAAATCGATATCCTTAATATCAGCAAAATAAAGGCTATCAATATAAAACTTTGCTCCTACAAGCTTTTTCGGATACTTAATAGATAATGTTGATTTAAAATTATCTCCTTTAGAGACTAATGTTTTATCAACAAGGAAGTTAGGGTCTACTCCATTTAATGTAGTTGAACCTGGCGAATCTAGTCGTGCAAAGCGATTAACAACATACTCATTACCTTTTTTAACAAAATAATAAAATTGTCCTTGCGTTTCAAGATTACCTGCAAACGAGTAATCTTCAGGATAAATTCTGAACTGTGTACCGTAATTTTCTTTTAATGGGTCAGCATCAGTATTCACAAGGTCTTCTTTACTAATTCCAAATCTAAATTGTCCATCACCACTAGGGGTAAGGAAGTAGTTGACGTACGGTGCTGAGTTTGAATCACCAAGCATTCCGTCAATTCTACCTAAAGATTGACTTACATTTGTATCAGTATCATAGTTCGGCGGTGCAGGAACTTGCGTTTCATGCCCAACGTTTTTCATATAATCAACATTTGAATCGTAGGCCTTTCCTGAGAACCATTTTAGCGCTCCATCTGTCATAGGACCGTTTGGATCAATCTCATAAATCCCAGGTTCACTACCTTTATCCATTTGTACTGTTGGTGCAGTGTTATCAATATAAACTGTGCCGTTTTTTTCATATAACTGACCATTAGAAGCGTCTAAAGCACGAGCTTGTATTGTATAACCACCTTCTCCAAGTTGCTTCTGAGTTGATTGTTGTTGTGTCAGTTTAACTGATAAATTAGGATCATCCTTGGAAATTGGATCTTTATAAGGGTAATAACTACCATTAACTAATAACGGTGCATAAACCAAATTACCAAGAGTAAAAGCAGAAAGATTAAATGTAGCAATATATCCTATATATTTACTTCCAGTTAGATCCATAAGATAAAGCTTAAAGCCAAATGAAGGATCCAGTGTGCTTTTCACTCGAACCTCTGCCCAAGATTGAGGAGTAACAGCAAATGTATTAGGATTAAAGTTTTTATCACCACTTAGCGTAAAAGCTTTTCTTTGGATTCTAAAATCTAGTCCTCTACTTTGAACGTTAATAGCAAGAGGCATACGGTAAGTTTCATCAGGATTAGCTGGATTAACAAAGTTAATATATGCCTCGTAATATCCACTTGTAGCTGATGCAGGGGCAGTGAATTTTACAGTTAGATGAATTGTTCCTCCTGCTGGAACTGTAATTGACTTTAATTCAGTCTCAGGGGATGTTGCATTACTTATGCTAATTTTAGCACCTTGTTCCACCCCATCTTGTCCATTTGTCATGAACGCATCCTTAAAGAAAGCACTCGATCCGTCGAAGGTCTTAGCAGCATTCCCGTTATTCGTAATATACAAATCTCCTGATTTCGTAACAGAACCATCTACTGAACGAGCTGTATAACCAAACGAGAATGAACCTGTTGTATTTGCTATGTTAATAATATTTGAACTTGATGAATCGTCAGTTGATGAACGTGATTGAATAAAATCCTTTACCTTAAATTGCATATCAGAATGCACTGCCTGATATGGATCGGCTTTACCAGAGCCGATTTGGAATAAACTTTTTTGTGAGTCTATTGCATCAGCAGTTTGCATCAATGCTACTTTGACGTCCTCAGGCTTATAGTTTGGATGAGCTGATAAAATCAATGCTGCCATACCAGCAACATGAGGAGTAGCCATTGATGTACCTGACATGGATTGATAAGTATAAGAATAATCTTTGTTATTTGGCTCCCATATATCATAAGGAGCTGTTGAGAAAATATCTACACCTGGGGCAACAACATCAGGTTTAATTGCTAATGAACCCGTAACAGGTCCGGTAGAACTAAAACTAGCAAGTGAATTCCCCGCCATTGTATAATTTCCAGCATTCGATACAGATATTTTCTTAATCGTACCTGCCTTAAAAGCATTATAGAATTTTGTTCCATCATTCTTGCTTATTTGCAAAGTGTAAACCGTACCACCCTTAGAACCAAAATAAAATGGATAATACCCTTGATCATCAAATAGAAGATTAGCATTGTCTGATGGATTCCACACAATCATGGCCTTAGCATGTTCATTAGTCGCATACATCATTAGCAGGTCCATAGATGCAGCACCACGTTTAACAAGAACAACTTTATCTTTAACATCAATATTTTTATTACGAAGATCATCATACCAAGCAGGTGTGCCGTATCCAGCATCTACGATATCATACTGAGTCGATCCACTAAGCTTTGAATTCGATTCCGAGAAATCCTTTCCGATTAAACGAGTATTTGTAATCGCAAATGAATCCTCCCCTGTTGCTCCATATGAATGGATGTCAAACGTTGGTACTTGAGTAGGTGTAGCAATTGCACCGACAGTTATTGCCTTAGCAGTAGCACCTGGAGTTCCTACTGTTCCAGCACCCGGACCAGAGTTACCAGCAGCAATAACTGCAGTTACTCCAAGGTCAGAAATATTGTTAATTGCAACAGCATTTGGAGACAGTGAATCATTATAAGCTGCACCTAGTGATAAGTTAATTACTTTACACCCATCCTTATAAGATTGCTCAATCCCTGCCATAACTGCCTCATCTGTACCACCGTGAGGACCTAATACACGGTAAGCATATAACTGAACTTCAGGTGCAACTCCTCTAACTGCATAAGGAGAACTACTTCTTGATTGACCTGCAATTGTTCCAGCTACGTGAGTTCCGTGAGAAGTAATATAGTTATGGTAATCTGTTGGAAAGTTTGGATCTTGTTGATCAGATGGAAGTGCATTATTGGCATTCTTTGCAGCTAACCAGTCAGAATAGACCGTTTCCATCGGGTCATTGTCATTATCTACAAAATCTTTACCGCCTTGATATTCTCCAGCAAGATCTGGATGATTATAGTCAAGACCTGTATCAATAACACCAACTTTTACACCTTTCCCTGTGATGTTTTCATTTTGTAAATCATGTATTTTTAACCAATCAAGAACTGCTGTTTCACCAGATTGCGGGCCTTCTGGACCTGGAGGTGGAACTGTTCCAGATTGCGTATTAACTGCTTTTTCTGATACGGAAGAGTTCTCTGAAGTACTACTTGCTGATTGTATGTTAGAACGATTTGAACGAATAACAGGTAATACATTTGGATTTGTTTTTTGATCAGAAACCTTTCCGTCACCTGTTACGCTCGCTGGAATATCGTTTGACTGAGAAGCTGGAATTGGAGCATATTTGACATTTTGATAGACACTCTTTACGTAAGGTAATGCCAATATATCATTAAGTGAACTTTTAGGAATTTTGACAGCTAACCCGTTAAATACTTGAGTATACTCTCTTCCTATATGAATAGCGCTAGAGGATTCGCCTGTAGCTTTCAATTTTTTAGATTCGTTGCTAACGAAGCTCTTAAAGTCACTGTGTGTTTGATTTACTTCTGTTTGAGCACTTTCTAACGTAACAGTCGGTGTGCTCTCTTGATTAACAGAAAGTTTTCCAGAAGATGTATTCTTCTGTTGATTTTGCATTTGAATTGGGGCTGGATCAACATTGAATTGAATAATTAAATCTAGTTGGTCCGAAGAATTTAATAGCTTCGGATCAAATTGAAGCTTCTCTAAATATAAATTTTGCAATTGTTGTGCTTGAGTCAAGTCAAGTTTGCTATTACTGTCTAACTGAACAGTTTGGCTTTTACTTGCAGATGTTCCACCTGACATGGCAAAAGCCTGAGCTGTGTAGCCTAGCAGTGTTGAAGTTGCAAGAAACGTTGACATGACCATCTTTTTCATTTTACGATGGCTCATACCTTTCTCATTTCCCTTCTTTAATTTAATAGATAGAGCAAAAGCCCTATTCCCCCCTAACCATTTCCTCCTTTAATGACAGAATTTTAATATTGTTAAAAATTTTACGACAATTAGGTCGCCATTCTTCATTATAAGTTGGGTTATAGGGACAGTAAATTGGGGAATTTTAGCGTAATATGAAGAAAGAAAATTGTCATATTTTGTTAAATTTTTGGAGCAATATTCCTTTTTTCATTGTTTTATATGCATATTTTATAGGAATGGATTTGGGGGAATTTGCAACTTGTCATTCTACAAATTTTGTTGATTTTAAATTTTTGGGATAAATTAGTAATTCTTAATCCTTTTCAGTGATTCTATATCTACTTAAGAACATAAAAAAAGACCTCTCAATTTTTTGAGAGACCTTTCTATATTCTAATCCGATTTATTTTTTAATTTCCTTGATAAATTTCCAAGTTTGCCCTTTATCATTTGACTGATAAAGTTCTCTACTATTCCCGTTATAATCTCCATCTGATCCTTGACCAACCAACATACTTAAAACTCCATCCATTTCATAAGGCATACTAGGAGTATCAAAAGGTTTTATAGACTGGCCATTATTCAACTTTACTTCGTGAGGTGTATAGTTTACTTTTTTGAAAGTTTTGCCTCCGTCATTTGTGCGATATAAGGCTCCTTCATTACCTGAGGGATTAACTGCTCCTAAAAACCCGAGCTTATCGTCCAAAAAGACAATACCTGAAGCTCCACCAACTGTTCCACTATATGGATCATTATTTATAATTGTCCATGTACTTCCACCATCAGTGGTCTTACTTAATGAATAAAATGTGC
This sequence comes from Gottfriedia sp. NPDC058432, assembly GCF_042721555.1. Classification (NCBI taxonomy): domain Bacteria; kingdom Bacillati; phylum Bacillota; class Bacilli; order Caryophanales; family Bacillaceae; genus Gottfriedia; species Gottfriedia sp. NPDC058432. Next base: position 44,511 of record NZ_JBHXLC010000004.1, on the reverse strand, counting down.
TTCCTAAAGCTTTATCTGCCACATTTAGTTTATAACCGACTTCTTTAGATTGAAAAAATTGTTCGTTGGTGTTTATTCGTTCATTTTTCTTCTCATCTGAAGTAGCTTGATTTAGAGTAGTAGATGGTTTACTCCAATTTGGATCACCTATTAAGTTATATCTAGCAGGTGTAATTTCTTTATCCATTGGGACAAATAAGGATACTGTATAGCCAATTATTTCAGTACTTGCTGTTTCAGGACTATATTCTCTTCCATCCTTATCAATATTAATAATGCCATTTGTATTGTATCCCCAATTTCTTTTACCGTAATAGATCAATCCATACTGTTTTTCATTCCATTTGCTAACTGCTTTTTTAATTGGAATCACATTAGTAGTTTCAATTAATGGTTCTAACAGTTTGTCGTCATTATAATTAGGAGCGGCATACCCGTGTAAATATACTGTAATATTTTCTGACTTATTTTTATCATAAGTTATTAGAAAGCTTTCTACTTTACCATGATCATTCTTCCCATAAACAAAAGTATCAAGGGATGTAATTGTTCCATCTGAATTAAATTTAATTGAAAAATTATTTACTATATATAATTTTTTAGGCATAGAATGTTTCTTATTTATATCGTCAAAAATACCTTTTACGCCATAGTTATATACATTGTTATGTTCAAATTTAACTGATCTTTGATTTTTTAATCGTTCTATATACCATGCGAGTTTACCATTATAATTTGTTCCACTTTTATATATGTTCACTCCATATAATAATGTAATTGAAACAAACAAGACAATAGATATATATTTCCATGCTTTTAAATTAGTTATTTTGTTAGGTTTATAATCGCTATTTTTTACCGCTTTTATTGTAGTAAATAATATAGTCGATAGTAAAATGACCACGCTCAATATTAAGATCGGTAGATTTTTATCGATACTTCCATATTTGCATATTGAAGCTAACTTTAGTCCAAAAACCCAGTATCCAATCAAGAAAATCGGATTTGTTAATAGTGATTTAAGTATTCTTTTAACATTTCCCCTCAATATGTAGTTCCCCCTTAATTGAATTAAGTCGTTCTATTCGTCCATGATAAGTATACTTTGTTTTCCTAGATTTCTGCATGATTCATGATTTACTGTTTTATCTTAAAAAATTAAAAATGCACTCCTTTTTGAAAAAAGGAGTGCTAAATCTTAAGAAATCAAACTATTATGTTTAGGTATTTTAATCATCGCCTTAAATAAATCACCATCAACTTGAATTGAAAACTGTCCTTTTTGAATTTCGATTAGACTTTTCGCTATTGAAAGACCTAAACCGCTTCCTTGGCTAGTTCTCGATTCCTCGCCTCTTTTAAATCGTTCCATCAGTTCATCAGCTGAAATATTTAACTCATAGGCTGAAATGTTTTTGAAGGTTAGAAGTATATCATTACCCATATCATCTATATCAATATATACCCTTGATCCTCTAAGTGCATATTTAAATATATTTGATAATAAGTTCTCCACTGACCTCCATAATAATTTTCCGTCCGCTGCAACGTATAGTTTATCTTTTGGGTGGTTTATTTTAAATGTTAAATCTAAAGCTTCTACCTTTGCGTTAACTTCACCTAAACCCTGGGTTAATAACGATAAAATATCTATACGCTCAAGGTGAACAGGAATCGTTCCGCTAGATGCTTTTGCTGCTTCGAATAAATCATCAGTCAATAGCTTTAATCTTTGCGATTTTCGATCCAAAACTTCTACATATTCTTGTATTTTAAGAGGGTCCTCTTCCTTTTTCAATAAATCAACATACGTAATGATTGACGTCAGTGGTGTCCTTATATCGTGTGATACATTAGTGATGAGCTCCGTTTTCATCCTCTCACTTTTTAGTTCACGATTAACGGCTGTTTTCAAACCGTCTGTAATGGTATTTATATTACTAGCAAGACTTGCAATCTCACCTTTCCCATCTACCTCTATACGGTGGTGGAAATCGCCTGCTTTTATTTGCTCGACTCCTTCTTTAATCGCATTGAATTTTTTTACTTGTTTATACGCAAACCACGCCGCAAAGCCGATCGTGATTGGGAATATAAAAAATGTTATCGCAATTGCGATTGGATAGCCAACAACAAGTAGTACCGTTTTAACACCATTACTACCGCTATTATAGACGTTTTTAATAAATGTAAAAAAATTACTTAATAAAAGATAGATTAATGTATGTTTTAACAGTGTTCTTTTTTTAATATGCTTTATAATAGATAAAACCAGCGTTAGTGCCACGATAAAAAATGGAATCGAAAGGAAGAAAACTAACATACTTAAAACATCAATTGTTAGCGTGTCCACTAATGCTACCCAAGAGGCGATGAGAGCCATTAACAATAGAACATTTAAGTCATTAAATAATTTATCTATTACATTTAAATGTAGCTCTCGGTCATTGAATGATTTTCTACCAATAATAAGTGCTAAGTATGCGAAAGATAGTAAAAATCCGATAGAAGAACCTATAAACAGAATGAATGCATTCGTTGCAATTGACTTATTTTCTTTCCATTCTTTTATTTTTTGATCCAAAGCATCTTGCGTGAACGCTATTGATATTTCCATGTTTTTTGCATTTAACTGATCTAAATCTTCAGTAATCCAGTTAAAGCGTTTATTCTTTTCAATCGTTGATGGATAAATTTCTTTTTTATAATTTTTATAAATTATATAGGAAGGGTTCTCTTTGAATTGACCTTTTAGCGTGTTATTTGTAAATTCATTCACGCCGTCATTGGCATAATATAATAAATCTTTCTTTTCAGCTAAAGTTTGCATTAACCCTTGATATCGTTTTAATTCATCCGTTATCATTTGATTCTTCGCTTGGTCAATTTTTTTTGCATAAGCTTCTTTAAAATTTTTAAAATTTTCTTCTTCGCTTAAGCTTGGATTATATATTTTTGACCTCTCAGTGAAGTCAGGATATAAAGATTCTTCAATTGATCTCATATCCTCTGTGCTAATTGTTCCACCCTTTGAAATATTCTCTTCACTTTTATACTCACTTACTAATTGATTCAAGCTACTTAAAATAGGCTCAACTTCCAACATATAGGACTTACTTAGAAAATAATTATCTTCAAAGACTATTCCAAAATCATCGTCAGTTAAAGTCGACACATTTGCAATCGATTTAAGTATGCCTGAAAAAAATAAAACGACTAGCGTAAATACAATTATTTTTACAGTTAGTGAATGGCTATATTTTCTCGACCTTATATCCAACTCCCCACACCACCTTCAAATATTTTGGTTCTTTCGGATTTATTTCGATTTTCTCTCTAATTTTTCGAATATGGACAGATACTGTATTTTCGGGATTAAAAGCTGTCTCATTACAAACTCTTTCATAAATTTCTTCAATCGAAAATACCCTACCTGCATTTTCAGTTAAGAGCTTTACAATCTTATACTGAACTGGAGTAAGATGAACAATTTCCCCATCAACTGTAATGATTTTGCTTTCATCATCGACTACAAGCCCTCCACTACGATATAAACTATTCTTAGTTTCAAGACTGCCTAAGCTTGTATATCTCCGCAGTTGTGATTTAACTCGTGCGATGAGCTCTAAAGGATTGAATGGCTTTGTTATGTAATCATCTGCTCCTAAATTTAAGCCTAAAATCTTATCGGAGTCCTCAGACTTCGCAGACAGCATAATGACAGGCACCCCATAATTTTCTCTAATCTTCATCGTTGTCCTAATTCCATCTAGTTTAGGCATCATGATATCCATAATAATGAGATGGATCTCTTTGTTTTCGATAGTCTCTAGCGCCTCTACTCCGTTATAAGCCTTGAACAAGCTATATCCTTCATTTTCTAGATAAATACAAATAGCCTCTACAATTGACTGATCATCATCACAAACTAATATGTTCATGTATCTCTCTCCAATTTACCTTTTTCAAAATTGTATCACCTCTTTATTTTTCTTGTTAAGGGGATGATATCAGTAAAATCTTAATAACTTCTCAATGTAAATCTTAAGATTTTCTTAATAATGTTGTCTACCCGCAAACAGTAATAAAAAAGATGTCAGTTTCTAAAGAATTATTTATTGGATTAAATGGATATAAACATTAATGTACTTAACAAAAGATAGATAGTTATTTACAAATATTTTAAATTTTTCTGAAAAAAATATGATATTGTGGAATTAGGCAAGATAAGCAATACATATTTAAGGCAGAGCATCGCAAGAATCCTCAACTAGAACTCTTTAGGACACCTACTATCTTACTTTCCCCCCAAGCATAAATAACGAAAGGATCGAGTACTTACTTTTGAGTTGTTTCAATTAGTCTATCGGTATTTTTTCAAAAATTAGTAGGAGGTTTTTATTCAATGCTAGAAGGTCGAACGGTACAAAATACAATTTTATCTAAAACAATCAAGAAAAATTTTAAAAGGAAGACTGCTCTCCTCGTTTGTTCTAGTTTAGTTTTTTTAAGTAGTGCTCTAGGAAATTTATTTATTAAACCTGCGCAGGCTGCTGTGGGAACTCATGTTGTCATCAGTGAAGTTTATGGTGGTGGAGGTAATAGCGGTTCTTCCTACAAAAATGATTATATTGAGCTTTATAATCCTACAGATTCAAGTATTAGCTTATCTGGTTGGTCCATCCAATATGCTTCTTCAACTGGTACATTCAGTAGCATTACAAATTTAACAGGTAGTATTGGGTCACATCAGTATTATTTAATTAAAGAAGCAAGTGGTGGTGGTGGAACTGTTGATCTACCAACTGCAGATGTGACAGGTACGATCAACTTAAGTGCAAGCAGTGGAAAAGTTGCGCTAGCAAAAGTTACTACAGCGGTATCGGGTTCGACGAATTCAAATGTGGTGGATTTTGTTGGTTTCGGATCTGCAAATGATTCGGAAACTACTCCAGTAGGTACTCTTTCTGCTACGACAAGTACTGAACGTAAAGACAATATTGGTGGAACTACTCAAGGTCAAGGTAATGGTTGGGATACGAATAATAACGCTAACGACTTTGTGATAACAAGTGGTCTAGCTCCTCAAAATTCGTCTTCTACGGCTGAACCTACAACACAAACACAAACGGGCACTGATAATGATCATATCGGATTGGGGAATCCAAGTGGTGCTACAAATAATGTATCTAATTCTAATAATTATTTGATGGTTAAACCTCAGTACGATTTATCCTACAACAATAGCAAACACGAACCTAACTGGGTTAGCTGGCATGTAGGGTCATCTGATCTCGGAAGTACATCTCGTCAGGATGACTTCCGTGCCGATACAACATTACCGCCAGGGTGGTATCAAGTGACTGCTAGTGAATTTTCGGGAAGTGGATTTGATCGTGGTCACATGTGTCCATCGGCTGACCGTACATCTACGGTTGCTAACAATTCTGCAACTTTTCTAATGAGCAATATGATTCCTCAAGCTCCAAATAACAACGAGGTTACTTGGGCAAATTTAGAGGAATATAGTCGTTCACTTGTATCAGCTGGAAACGAATTATATGTAATATCCGGGGGTTATGGATCTGGAGGTACTGGGTCTAGTGGATATAAAACTACTGTTGGGAATGGTGTTGTCGTACCAGCAAAAACATGGAAAGTGATCGTTGTATTGCCTAATGGGAATAATGATTTAAGTCGAGTTACAGCTTCTACGAGAGTAATAGCTGTAGTACTACCTAATGATCAAACAGCTTCAAGCCACCCGTGGAGCTACTACAGGGTAAGTGTAGATTCAATTGAGTCTATGACTGGTTATGACTATTTATCTTCGGTGCCTGCTAGCATTCAAAGTGCCATTGAAGCTGGCGTTGACAATGGTCCGACAAATTAAATCTTCATTTAATGATAAATAATAAGCAGATCGAGTATAAAGAAAAGGGAATGTGTTCCAAAAAACTTTTGGTACACATTCCCTTCTTTATTTAATAAACTGACCCTATTTATGATACGGCTCACCGTAACGTATCTAAATGGGATTTTTTAGGATGTAAGAAATCACCAGTATACTTCATTTCCTATAATCGTTTCCTCACTATTAGGATGGAAGCTCTTGAATGAGGGCTGTTAAACGATATTCTTAACAAATTTTCCCGTAAAATGTCTCCCCCTCCACAGGTGGAATTTTCACATGAAAAATTAAATTCTTCTATTCTGTCATCTTTTTTCATATCTAATCTTTCTGCTTCCTCTTCGTTATCATTAAATGGTTTTCTGGCAACATACTAGATTGTGGAAAACACAAAAAATTTAAGGTGTTTAAATTTTGAAATAGTTTTAACTATTAGTTATTTATACATGATATTATGAAAATGAAAGGTGGTGATATTGTGGTATGGTTTATTGTAATTGTAATTGTAATAATTGGTATAATACTTAAAATGAATAGTACTTCTAGCCGTAACGAAGAAAAACATACTCCTGAAGAAATCATAGAAATTGCAGAATTCGAACTGAAATTCAGGTCAGAATTTGCAAAAAATAAAATGTTACTAAAGAGTGGTAAGATAACAGATAGACAATCAATGAAATGGTCAAAAAATTTATTGGAAGAACACAATGAAATTCAAAGAAAATACAATATAACAGAAGAAGAAATGTCTCAATACTATGAACTTGTATATTCTAAATCAAGCGTTTATCATAATTAAAATTATTTCAAATCCTTAGTAAAACTAGGGGTTTTTTTATAGTCCCTACGTTCTTGACATACATGGTGTACAAACTATAATATATCAAATTTTCACTAATTGTTCTTCTTGATCGATAATTTCACCATTAATAATAGTTGTTTCTACTTTTAAATCTTTAATTTGGTTTGGGTTTGGCAAGCAAAATCCTACGGATAAAGAGAAAAGGGACTCATTGAAGTCCCTTTCTATTTTCCACTTATTTATGATATGGTTCATTCCTATTTATACGAAAAACTCTATAGATCTGCTCCACCAAAATTAATTTCATTAATTGGTGAGGAAAAGTCATTTTTGAAAATGACAAAGTATCATCCGCTCTTTTCATTACAGCATCACTTAAACCTAACGAGCCACCTATTACAAAGACTACTTTACTGTTTCCATATGTAGCTAGTTGATCTAGTTTTTTTGCTAATGATTCTGACGTATGTTCCTTCCCCTTAATTGCTAATGCAATAACATAAGCGTCGTCGGCTATTTTACTTAAAATTCTTTCGCCCTCTTTTTCTTTCACGATTAACATGTCTGCATCACTTAAATTTTCTGGAGCCTTCTCATCCGCAACTTCGAGTATATCCATTTTTGCATAACTCGATAATCGTTTTATGTATTCATCGATCCCCATCTTTAAATACTTCTCTTTTAACTTTCCAACACTGATAATTGAGATATTCACACTATATCCTCACTTTACGAACAAGTTATACACAAAAGTTATCCACATACCCACAATTTCTATCCACATTTAGTGGGGGAATCTATGTTCGATACAATATATATGGCATCATTTTGACAATATTCACAGGTTGTGGATATATTATGCGTTTTTTCGACTTTATTCAACAGAGGTGTTTCACTATACTTATCCACAAAATCATCGAGAGCCCATTCTATATGCTCATCACAACTTAAAATTACTTTTTCCACTTATGCACAGCTCCTTTTTTTAGCACAAAAAAAAGAGGAGAAAGTAAACTCTCCCCTTAAGTATGCGCTTTGTTTTATACATACACTATATCTGTTGGTTTTTGAGGGTCCGTGTCATGAATTTCAAATTGCATCCCAACTTCAAATCCTTTTCCCTCTAATGTTTGTGTAACAGACATTCTGGCAAGCTCTTTCATATTATTATCTTGGCTTAAATGCGCAAGATAAATACGTTTTGTTTTATCTCCAATTACATCAGACATTGCAAGTGCAGCATCCTCATTTGATACGTGACCAACATCGCTTAGTATACGGCGTTTAATGCTCCATGGATATCTACCCATGCGTAGCATTTCAACATCATGGTTACTTTCAAAAATGTACATATCTGCGTTAGAAATGATTCCCTTCATTCGATCACTTACATAGCCTGTATCCGTAATTGTAACAAATTTTTTCTCGTTATGATGAAATACGTAAAACATTGGTTCAGCAGCGTCATGTGATACACCAAATGATTCAACTTCAATATCCCCAAACTGAATCGTCGTTTCCATGTTAAAAATGAACTTTTGCTCTGTTGGAATTTCTCCAATTAAATGGTTCATTGCTTTCCATGTTTTTTCATTCGCGTAAATTGGGATTTGATATCTTCTGGCAAGAACTCCAAGTCCTTTAATATGATCACTATGCTCATGCGTGACTAGAATGCCGGAAACTTCTTTTATATCCCTGTTGATATCTTTAAATAAAGACTCCATCGCTTTACCGCTCAGTCCTGTATCAACTAAAAGCTTAGTTTTCTCCGTCCCAACGTATAACGCATTTCCGGTACTTCCACTTGCAAGTACACTAAAATGCAGACTCATCGCTATTCACTCCATTGTTCTTTATCTATCTTAATTATTTGTCCCTCAATAGCATTTACAAAGTAATCCTGCTGTTCATTGACAACGATATGCCATGCTGGCGCTATGAATTTAACTCCATTCGATAACGGGATTACTGTATAATAGCCAAAGTTAACCTTTGTAATTCGATCACTAGGTTTTAATTCATCTTTAACAAATAAATTTTCAATGGCTTTAATTGCCGGTAACGCTTCCTGCACATTCTTTTTATCGATCATTTCCTTTAAGTTTTCTAAATATCTTTGGCGATACCCATAAATCTCATTCTTATCATTATACTTTATTTCAACTACTGAGCTTTCGATATTATAAATTAGGCGATCTTTATAGGTTTGACAGAAGTATATCGTTTTTGACGTTTGATCTATTTGACAATAACGATAGTTACCACCATTCCAAACATACTCCTTCACAAAGTTTTCTAAAAAGAGTATTTTATTTGTCTCTGCAATTGGAACTGGTTTTTTCAATTGACTTTGTAATACATCTTTGTAGATTTGTATATTCTGTCCTTTTCGATCAGCAAAATTTTTCTTCGAGAAATCCTTACTATTACCCGATATATAAGATTCCTTTAAAGAATTTTTAGGTAATGTCACATATGTGATATCATTTTCCTTTAATTGCTCCTCAATACTCGATTCCGCCATCGTATCAAACTGGTCGCTACTTCGCTTTTGATAATATTGAATCGCTAAAAATAAATCTAATACTAAGAAAGTTAAAATAAATATTGTTTTGATTCTACTCCAATCCAACAATATTCACCCCAGTTCTACTTAGCAAATCTTGATCAATCTTCTTATATGTGTCATCGTAATTTATAATCCAAACAGGTTTTAACTGGATTGCTCTATTATAGTACGGCTGATTGATTGTTGATTGATCTTGATCAAATATCGTCTCGTACCCTAAGCTAATATCCTTAATAAGGGATTTGTTAATAGACTTATTGTTGGATATGATCTCCATAATTTGAGGACCAGCCATTAACTCCATTTCACTTTCCTTCTTGTCCACCTGGATTCTAGTAAATTTATACAATGGACGTTTAAAGGTTTCTATATCGTCTACTCCCCAGCTCGTCGTAATTGTTGAATTATTATACACAGGTAAATTATTTACAAAAAGTCTAAATGAAACTTCATTATTTTCAGGTTTAACTCCAGACAAAATATATCCATCAGTCCAGCCACCATGAGCATTAATAAAATCAACGCTTCTTTGGACTAATAAATTAGGACTTTGATTATTATTGTTTTCAGGTGTTGTTGGGTTAACAAATGAAATCGCTCGATTTAATGGTGAAACTGACATTAATCTAGTACCGTCTGTGAATGTATCTCCTGAATCGGTACTTTCTTTTCGGACATTTGATGGATCACTAAATATAGCATCTTTTAATTTATCAACATCTATATCCGTCGTAAGGAACTCCATCGTTGTTAATTTGATTGGTTTTTTAGGTAAATAAATTATTTTACCTGAATCTAACTTATATCTTAAGCTTTCAGTAAAGCTTTCGTAATTGTCTCTTATCTTTTCAACTGATGCAATAATTGAAGAGTTATCAAATGTTGCTCCATAAAGAATATTTTGTGATTCATTTGAAAAGTAGATCCTTGCTGAAGAATCCTGTTTAGTAGATAAATTGATGATTATTCGATCAAATAAAACATTTTGTAATCGTTTTGCATCTAGATTAAGAACTTTACCTAATGTCTCTATTGGCACTTCAGTTGGAAAAATAATTTCTAGTTTATTTTTTCCTTTTGTTATTGATTGGTAGGCAACTTCAGATGTTCTATTTGTCAGGTTTTCAAAATTTGTGATTTCGGATTTCTGCAATGATCTATAAATTGGTGATATATTACTCTGTTTAGTTGTTTCATAATTTTTATTTGATTCATGAACAACTAGTAAATTCGGAATTACTATGTCCTTAAAGTCTCTTTTGGCACCAATTGAAACTTTTTGGACATAGTCTTGATTTTGAAGTACATCGTATGTTGGTTGATATGACCATAAGCTATATGAAAGTACTAAACTTACTATAACAAGAGTAGTTAATACAACTGATTTTATATGTTCTCTTCTCATTCCCACTCATCCTCTTGGTCATCAGCCACTGGAAGTGTGAAATAGACTGTTGTACCCTTTCCTTCTTCACTTTTAGCCCATATATGACCATCGTGCGCGTAAATCATTTCTTTTGCCAAAGCAAGCCCTAGGCCAGTTCCTCCAACTTGTCTTGATCTAGCTTTATCTACTCGATAGAAACGATCAAATATCTTTGATAGATTTTCTTTTGGAATTCCCATACCTTCATCAGTAATACTAACTAATATTTGATCTCTAGATTCTTTAATACGATAAGTTACAGTCCCACCCTCTGGTGAATACTTTAATGCATTTGAAATAATATTATCTAACACTTGTGTAATTTTATCTTCATCTATAAATACAAATCTTGTCTTACTTATAAATTCACGTTTGAACGAAACTTCTTGAGACTTACTCATTTCGTGTCGATCAATTATACGATTAAACAATTCTGTAAAGTTAACCCAATCTTTCATTAAACGATATTCAGTACTATCTAACTTAGATAATTGTAATAAGTCATTTACTAGCCTTATCATTCGTTCTGTTTCATCTTGAGTTACTTGTAAGAACTTAGGTGCGATTTCTTTATTCTCCCAAGCTCCATCTGACAATGCTTCCAAATAGCTTCTCATCGTTGTTAACGGTGTTCTTAATTCATGTGACACATTGGAAACAAAATCTCTACGTTCTTGCTCGATCTTTTCCTGTTCAGTTACATCATAAATTACAGCGATTAGACCATTAACTTTACCTGACTCTTTTTGTATAGTTGAAAAGCTAGCTCGTAGAATCATTGGTCTCTTATTATCGCTATAATCTAACATAATTGAATCTGGCTCATCGTATAAATCATCTAGAGTATTAATCTTTTCGATTCCCAATACCTCTAAAATAGATTTATTTAATACTGTTTCACGTGAAACATTTAGCATCGTTTCAGCTGGATCATTTAAGAGAATAATTTTCCCTCTACGGTCAGTTGCAATAACGCCATCTGACATATGCTCTAGTACTGATTGAAGCTTTCTTCTTTCTCCATCTGTTGAAGCCCTAGCTTGCTGTAAGTTACGTGATAGATTATTAAATGATATCGTTAATTCACCAATCTCATCTTCACTATAGGCCTTTAATTTACGAGAGAAATTTCCTTTCGCCATTTCTTGGGCCTGTCTTCTTATTTCTGAGATTGGCTTCGTAATTGCTTTAGCCAATAATATCCCTAAAATGGATGTAATCGCGACTGCTATAAGTGTACCCGTTGAAAAAATACGGTTAATTAATTCCATTCTTTCATAAGTACTTTCCATTGAAGCACTCGTGTAAATCGCTGAAACAATTTCGTCACCTTCCATCACTGGGGTAACAATCGTTTTCATTCGATGACCGTTTTTAGGATCAATTAACACTTTTTCAGTTCTAGTACCTACTAAAAGTGCTCTTTTAACTAAAATATCAGTTGTCCTTTTTCCAACAATAGACCGATTACTAGAATCCGAAGTAGCAATGACTTCACTATTTTGGTTAATAACTCTTACATCTGATATCCCAATATTCTTTCCAAAGTCAGAAACTATTTTTTGAATATTAGCTTTCACCTCTGGATCGTCCAGAGTTTTCTTTTTTTCATACTCGATTTTTATATTATAAGCCAGTAGCTTAGCCCGTTCGTTTATCGCAACTGTAAAACTATTTACAAGTTGCTTTTCAAGTTCTCTCGAAAAATAAACGCTAATAATTTGCATAGCTACCAATATGAGTAAAATATAAACAAGTACAAATTTAAATACAATTGATTTAAATAAACCAACTTTATTGTAAGCTGCCATTAATCTTGCTCCGGATCACGCAGGTAATATCCTACTCCTCTTCTTGTTACAATGAAAAGTGGATAACTTGGATTGTCCTCAATTTTTTCACGAAGTCTTCGAATTGTTACATCAACAGTTCGTACATCTCCAAAATAATCATAGCCCCAAACAGTTTGAAGTAAATGTTCTCTCGTCATAACCTGTCCGATATGCTTCGCTAAATAATACAGTAATTCAAACTCGCGGTGAGTTAATTCGATCTTCTCGCCACGTTTTGTTACGATATAAGCGTTTGGATTGATAACAAGCGAACCAATAATAACTTCAACTGACTCCTCTTTTTCAGATGTAGCTCCAGTTTGATGTCTACGTAAATTTGCTTTTACTCTAGCAAGCAACTCACGTGTACTAAATGGTTTTGTTACGTAGTCATCTGCTCCCATTTCTAGACCTAGTACTTTATCTAATTCAGAATCTTTTGCTGTAATCATAATGATTGGCATTTCATGATTCTTTCTAATTTCTCTACAAACTTCTAAACCATCTCTAATTGGCAACATAATATCTAATAAAACTAAATCAGGAAGAAACTCGTCTACTTTTTGTAATGCTTCCTCTCCATCATACGCGCAAACAATTTCAAAACCTTCTTTTTCTAAATTAAACTTCAATATATCAGCAATTGGTTTTTCATCATCGACTATTAATATTTTTTTATTCATTCCCCGCACTCCTTTTCTAGTCAGTTTTCGCTGCCATCAATTCTATACATATCTTTTGCAATTTAACATTAAATTAGGCAACAAATAAACTTTTCATAGCAATTTCGTTTTGTGGACTATCTCTCTAAATATAATACGACTGCGATCATACGTGTTATTCTTTTTATCTATAAACACTAGATTTTTGAAAAAAACCTCTAGCTTGTTGCTAGAGGTCTACTCCACTTACTTCTATTTTAAATTAAGTAGGTTTTTTTGTAAAATCGAACTGTTTTATTCAAACTAGAATTTATTTTCTATAAGGTTGATATAAAATAAAAAACTACTGTATATACAGTAGTTTTTATGATGGCTCGGGACGGAATCGAACCGCCGACACGAGGATTTTCAGTCCTCTGCTCTACCGACTGAGCTACCGAGCCATTATATGGCGGTCCCGACCGGGATCGAACCGGCGATCTCCTGCGTGACAGGCAGGCATGTTAACCGCTACACCACGGGACCAAGATAAGTTTTATAAAAAAGGATGACCCGTACGGGACTCGAACCCGTGTTACCGCCGTGAAAGGGCGGTGTCTTAACCGCTTGACCAACGGGCCACATTAATTTAAGAAAAGATGAGCCATGAAGGATTCGAACCTTCGACCCTCTGATTAAAAGTCAGATGCTCTACCTACTGAGCTAATGGCTCATAAAATGATTAACTTCATAAACTATGTACTAGTTATGACGACAAGACTTATCTTATCATACTTTCTAATAAGTTTGCAATAGTTTTTTAAAAAAAATAATAAAAGCCCCTAAGTTTTTATTTAAGGGCTTTTTATTATATTAAGCTCCGTAAACGTTACGTACGATATTTGTTTGGTTACGGTCTGGACCTACAGAGAATACAGATAATGGAATACCTACTAATTGAGATACACGTTCTACATAGTGTCTTGCATTAACTGGTAGTTCATTAAGCGTTTTTACTCCTGTAATATCTTCTGTCCAACCTGGAAGTTCTTCATAAACTGGCTCACATTCTGCAAGTTGTTTTAAGCTAGCAGGGAACTCAGTAATTGTTTCTCCACGGAATTTATAAGCAACGCAAATTTTAACAGTCTCTAGTCCTGTTAATACGTCAATTGAGTTAAGTGATAAATCAGTAATACCGCTAACGCGACGAGCGTGGCGAACTACTACACTATCAAACCAACCAACACGTCTTGGTCTTCCAGTAGTTGTACCGTACTCACGACCTACTTCACGAATTGTATTTCCAATTTCGTCGAAAAGCTCAGTTGGGAATGCACCTTCACCAACACGAGTAGTGTAAGCTTTACATACACCAACAACGTGATTAATTTTTGTTGGACCAACTCCAGATCCAATTGTTACTCCACCTGCAACTGGGTTAGAAGAAGTAACGAATGGGTATGTACCTTGGTCGATATCTAACATTACACCTTGTGCGCCTTCAAATAATACGCGCTTTCCACCATCAATTGCATCATTTAATACAACAGAAGTATCACACACATATTTTTTAATTTGTTGTCCGAACTCATAATATTCTTCAAAAATGTCATCAATATTTAATGAATTTGAATCATACATTTTTTCAAATAAATTATTTTTCTCTTCAAGATTACGTTTTAATTTTTCGTAAAACTCTTCTTTATCTAAAAGGTCTGCCATACGGATCCCCACACGTGCAGCTTTATCCATATAAGCTGGTCCAATACCTTTTTTAGTAGTACCAATCTTATTATCACCTTTACGCTCTTCTTCTAACTCATCTTGTTTTAAATGATAAGGTAAGATAACATGAGCACGGTTACTAATACGTAAGTTGTCAGTTGAAACACCTTTATCATGTAAGTATGCTAGCTCTTGAACTAAAGCTTTAGGATCTACAACCATACCATTTCCAACAACACAAATTTTATCTGAGAAGAAAATACCTGATGGAATTAAATGAAGTTTGTACTTTTCACCATTAAATACGATTGTATGACCTGCATTGTTACCACCCTGATATCTAGCAACTACTTCTGCCTGTTGTGATAAAAAGTCGGTAATTTTTCCTTTTCCTTCGTCTCCCCATTGAGAACCAACTACTACTACTGATGACAATGTACTGCACCTCCGATTAAAATACGCTATTTCCGAACTAAAACCAAAACTAGTATATCAAACTTACGGAATTTGTCAATAAATCTCTTTGAATAATTCTGTTCTAAGTTTTATTTGTTCGTAAATACAAACTAAAGAATTTGATAAAAATAGTTTGCCCTAACAAAAAAAAATAATCACATAGATTCACTATGTGATTATTTTTTAGATGACATTAGGCCCCTGGCGCTTGCTCATCAAACCTTCGTTCTAAGTTTACGAACTTGTTATATTCTTTTACAAATGCTAATGAAACAGTACCTACTGGACCATTCCTTTGTTTAGCAATAATGATTTCAATAATATTTTTATTCTCTGATTCTTTATCGTAGTAATCGTCTCGATATAAGAACGCAACGATATCCGCATCTTGCTCAATACTACCTGATTCACGAATATCAGACATCATTGGACGTTTATCTTGTCTTGACTCTACGCTACGTGATAGCTGAGATAAGGCTATTAGAGGTACTTTTAATTCCCTCGCTAGTCCTTTAAGAGAACGTGAAATTTCCGATACTTCTTGTTGACGATTCTCTCCACTTTTGCCGTTACCTTGAATAAGCTGCAAGTAATCAATTAAGATCATTCCTAAGCCATGCTCTTGTTTCAGTCTTCTACACTTAGCACGTATGTCATTTACTCTAATACCAGGTGTATCATCGATATATATACCTGTACCAGCTAAGCTACTAGCAGCCATCGTAAGCTTATTCCAATCCTCTTGTTCAAGATTACCTGTACGTAGTGCCTGTGCGTTAATATTCCCTTCTGCACAAAGCATACGCATAACAAGCTGATCTGATCCCATCTCGAGACTGAAAATTGCTACGTTTTCATCTGTCTTAGTCGCTACGTTTTGTGCGATATTCAACGCAAAAGCTGTTTTACCTACTGAAGGACGGGCAGCTACTATAATTAAATCATTGGGCTGAAATCCCGCTGTCATACGATCTAAATCAGTAAATCCTGTCGGTACACCTGTGATTTCGCCACGTTGATTAAATAAAGTCTCAATTTTACTAAATGTAGTAAATACTACATCTTTAATACTTTGAAAACCAGAAACGTTTGTGCGCTGAGCTACTTTTAAGATACTTTTTTCAGCCTCGTTTAGTACAACATCCACTGGAGTATCTGGTGCATAGCTTTCCGTTACAATATTTGTAGCGGTTCTTATTAATCTTCTTAAAGTAGATTTTTCTTCAACGCTCTTCGCATAGTATTCAACGTTAGATGCCGTTGGTACTGAAGCCAGCAAATCATTTAAGTATGACACTCCTCCAACTTCTTCTAATACTCCTTGATTAGCTAGTTCAGAAGTTAGTGTGATAACATCTAAAGGCTCATTCCTTGAAGCAATCTTAAGCATTGCTTCAAATATTTTTTGATGGGCAGCTCGATAAAAGTCATCTGGTAAAAGCCGTTCTGAAGTTGATATTAGCGCCTCTGAATCTAACAGTATGGCTCCTAATACAGCCTGTTCAGCTTCTATATTCTGTGGTGGAGTACGATCATTTAGCAAATCACTCATTTCTAGTCCTCCAGATGCTTGTTTTTCTTATTGTTCCTTAACGTGTACTTTTAAAGTTGCACTAACTTCAGGATGCAATTTTACTTTAATATTTGTTACACCTAGACCTCTAATCGCATCATTCATTTCGAATTTACGCTTATCTAGTTTAATACCATGTACTTTTTGAAGCTCATCGGCAATTTGTTTGCTAGTGATTGATCCGAAAAGACGACCACCTTCACCCGATTTAGCTTTTAGTTCTACTGTTAGAGATTCAATTGTTTCTTTTAGCTTTTTACAATTTTCTAATTCAATTTGTGCATCTTTTAATTCTTTATTTTTTTTCGCTTCAAGAGTTTTCATATTACCTGCTGTAGCTTCAATAGCATCTCCATTTTTGATTAGGAAACTTGCATAGCCATCTGCGATATTTTTAGTTTCTCCCTTTTTACCTTTTCCTTTTACATCTTTTAAGAAAATTACTTTCATTTGTTTGTTCTCCCTTCAATATATTCATCGATTATTCTCAATAAGTGTTGTTCAACTTCTCTAATTGAAGAAGATTCAACTTGTGCAGCAGCATTTGTTAAGTGACCGCCACCACCAAGCTCTTCCATTATTAATTGAACATTTATATTCCCTAATGAACGGCTGCTAATGCTAACAACATTGTCTGACCTTTTCGCAATGACAAAAGATGCAATAACATCTGTCATCGTTAATAACGTATCTGCGGCCTTTGCAATTAAAACTTGATCATAGCTTACATTATCTTTTCCAAAGCTAATCGCAAAGCCCTCTTTATACATATAGGCTTCCTCTATTAATTCTGCTTTGCGAATATATTCATTCATATCTTGTTTTAGTAAATTTTGAACGAGGATCGTATCAGCGCCATTCGAACGCAAGTATGATGCTGCATCAAAAGTTCGTGCCCCTGTTCGGAAAGTAAAACTCTTTGTATCAACAATAATTCCTGCAAGTAAGGCTGTTGCCTCAAGCATGCTTAATTTTATTTTCTTAGGTTGGTACTCCAATAACTCTGTTACTAATTCTGCTGTAGAGGAAGCGTACGGCTCCATATAAACGAGAATTGCATCCTTAATGAAGTCCTCTCCTCTTCGATGATGGTCTATCACAACAATTTTATCTGTCTCATCTAAAAGTGATTCTTCTTCAACCATTGTTGGTCTATGGGTATCTACTACGATTATTAATGTATCTTCAGAAATAAGTTCTTTTGCTTTTTCAGGTGAAATAAAACAAGACATAAATTGTTCATTTTTAGACATTTCCCTCATCAAACGATTAACACTTTTATCTACTTCATCTTTATCAATAACTACATAACCATCCACTTCATTATGCATAACCATTTTTAAGATACCAACTGCTGAACCAAGAGCATCCATGTCAGGTAACTTATGACCCATTATCATAACATTGGTGCTACTCTTCATTAAATCTCTTAATGCATGCGAGATTACCCTCGCTCTAACCCTCGTTCTCTTTTCTACAGGGTTTGTTTTTCCACCAAAAAACTTTACTTTACCGTTAATGTTTTTAACAGTTACTTGATCTCCCCCGCGCCCTAATGCTAAATCTAAGCCAGATTGCGCTAGTTGACCAAGTTCGGTTAAATTTAAACTACCTACCCCGACGCCAACGCTTAGAGTAAGGGGTAAATTACGTTTTGTAGTTTCTTCTCTTACTTGGTCTAATATAGAAAACTTATTATTTTCTAATGCCGCCAGAATTCCTTCATTTAAAACTACACTATATCGATCAGATGAAACACGTTTCAAGAAAATACCATGGCTATTAGCCCAACTATTTAACATAGTAGTTACTGCACCATTTACACTAGAACGCTCCTGATCATCTAATCCCTGTGTCATTTCATCGTAATTATCTAATAAAATAATTCCGATTACTGTTCTTTGATCTTCGTATAACTTCTCTAATTGTGCCTGTTCTGTCACATCAAATAAATAAATGTATCGCTCTTCCCTTTTAATAACTACGCGATATGTTCTTTTACTTATATTCAATACATCTTCTTTTTTCTCTTTTTTCGAAATTAAAGCCATTAATCCTTCAGATAGATCATATATGTGTTTACCAATTAATGAACGATCATCTAAAATATTTAAAATATATTGATTGCCCCATTCAATATGGTACTCTCTATCATAAAGTAATACTCCAATTGGCATTTCTGTAATTGCTTCATTACTTAAATTTTTCACTCTCGACATAATTGATTCTATATACATATCTAAAACGTAGCGATACTTAATTTCTAACTTTACAACTAGAAATATAACGCATAAAAAGATAACGATAAATATTATCCCTATTTTAGGTTGAATATAGACCACAGTTCCGATCAAAAACACTGAAAGAGCAGTTAAAAGATAGACGGGTATAAGAAACATTTGTTTCTTATGAAAATCTTGCATATGTTCAACCCCTAAGCCAAATAAAATCTAACTTACATATTAAAGTTTATTCACTTTTGCACAACAAATTAGTATCAAATATGTTTTTAAGTTTAAATTTTTCTTCTATTAAAGATTCCAATTGAGATGATTCCAATTAGTAAAACAATATAAATTAATGGTTGAATGATAAAACTTGCGATTAATATAATAATTGGTACCGCTTTAGAAAACTGTTTTAAATAACTAAAATAAAAGATCGATGCATAACCTTGAACAAGCAGTAAAATTTGAAGTACATATGTTAAGTTAATTACTGCTGTACTAAGGAAACTACTTTGTTTCAAATTGAAGAACGAAAAAATCATTACAATTAAAAAGAACCACATGAATCCTACTGGGAGTCTAAACTCTCTAAATGGTTTAAATTTCGGTGTTTTATAACCTAATCTTTTTATTAATGGAAAAGTTACTAGTTGTGTTATAAAAGCAAGTATAAAACTAACCATTAACAGTAATGAAGGAATTAATGTAGGGATTAATTTAATAGCATTTGTAAGACTATCTAAAGCCTTTTCATTCGCGTTTGTACCAAGACTGGCACTAAGTTCCTTACTTTTTTCTATAGCTTCCATTGCCAAGTCTATATTCTCTTTAACGAAATCAATATGAAAAACAGCTTTGAATAGTATGTACGATAGTACTGTATGTATTAAATATAAAAAAGTACTAGTAAGTAAAATCTCGCCTTTACTTCGCTCATTTTTCAACAGATAGCCAAATGCTATACCAACTGTTGAGTACATTAAAGTAACTGGGAGTAAATTAAATGAGGTAATCACAATTGTTAATCCCAACGCCACACAGCAAAGTAGTAGTGATTCCTTAATTGAGTATTTAATACTTAGAATAATAAATGGCAGTGGCATAAGGAATGCCATAATAAATGAGAGAAACGGTACAAATCTAAATATTAACAGTAGTACTGAGTAAATAGCTAAAAGTACTGCACCCTCGGTAATAAATCGAGTCGATTTCAAAATAAAGCTCCTTTCAACTACCCCTACTTATTTCGCGATAAGCATACTATTACTTATTTTACCATAAAACTTATTTTTTCATAAATACAAAAAAAGTACAGCACGAGAATGCTGTACTTTTTATTACTTAGCTTATTCAGCCACGTATGGTAATAAAGCCATTTGACGAGAGCGTTTGATTGCAATCGTTAATTTACGTTGGTATTTCGCAGAAGTACCAGTTACACGACGAGGTAAAATTTTACCACGCTCAGAAACGAAACGTTTTAATAACTCAGTATCTTTGAAGTCGATTGTAGTGATGCCGTTTGAAGTAAAGTAACAAACTTTACGACGTTTAGCACGTCCACCTTTGCGTCCACCCATTGCCATTGTTATTTCCCTCCTCTACTTAAAATTAGTTTTTTAGTAATGTTAACCGTTCAACATTACACTGTTTGTATTATTAGAAAGGAAGATCGTCATCAGTAATATCAATCGTTTTGCTTGTCCCACCAAATGGATCATCATTAAAGCTAGGCTTTTGAGATGGTGCTTCGAAAGGATTTCCAGCGTTAAAACCTTGATTTTGTTGATTCATACCGAATGAACCACCTTGGTTACCTGATGCATTTCTTGGTTCTAAGAATTGAACAGAGTCAGCTACAACTTCAGTTACATATACTCTCTTACCATCTTGACCATCAAAACTTCTAGTTTGAATACGACCCTCAACGCCAGCTAAGCTTCCTTTTTTCAAGAAGTTTGCTACGTTTTCAGCAGGCTTTCTCCAGATAACGCAGTTAATAAAATCCGCTTCTCTTTCACCTTGCTGATTTGAGTAGGTACGATTCACCGCTAGAGTAAATGTTGCTACGGCAACCCCACTTGGTGTATAACGTAAGTCCGGATCCTTTGTTAAGCGACCTACAAGTACAACACGATTGATCATCTGATTCCTACCTCCCTAAAGCATTTAAAAAATATTATTTTTCTTCTTCACGAATAACGATGTGGCGGATGATATCTTCGCTGATTTTCGCTAAACGATCGAATTCTTGTACTGCTTCTGGCTTAGCAGAAACGTTTACAAGCATGTAGTGTCCATCACGGAAATCGTTAATTTCATAAGCTAAACGACGTTTACCCCACTCTTTAACGTTTGTGATTTCAGCACCTTGTTCAGTTAAAACGCCGTTGAAACGCTCAACTAATGCTTTTTGTGCTTCGTCTTCCATGTTTGGACGAACGATGTACATGATTTCGTATTTATTCATCACAATGTCACCTCCTTTTGGTCTAACGGCCCAATTAAGGGCAAGGAGCAATTTAATTAATCACTCACGAGTTAAAATTATAGCATAGTTTTTTTAAGATAGCAAATCTATAATTCAGTTGCTATTTTATTAAACATTAAATCGGAAATGCATTACATCTCCATCTTGTACGATGTACTCTTTACCTTCAAGACGCACTTTTCCTGCTTCTTTTGATGCTGTCATGTTACCATAAGTCGCTAAATCTTCAAAAGAAACTGTTTCTGCGCGGATAAAGCCACGTTCGAAGTCGCTATGAATTACGCCAGCACATTGTGGAGCTTTCATACCTTTTTTAAATGTCCAAGCTCTTACTTCTTGTACACCTGCAGTGAAATAAGTTGCTAATCCTAATAAAGAATAAGCTGCACGAATTAATTGATCTAAACCTGATTCTTCAATTCCAAGTTCTTGAAGGAATGTACGTTTCTCTTCATCATCTAGCTCAGCAATTTCTTCTTCAATTTTTGCACTAATCACAATTACTTGAGAACCTTCTTTAGCTGCAAATTCTCTTACTTTTTCAACGTATTCGTTAGATGAAGCATCTGCGATTTCATCCTCGCCAACATTAGTGATATAAAGCATTGGCTTAGTCGTTAATAAGTGTAAACCTTTTACTACTTTCATTTGCTCTTCCGTAAACTCTACTGAACGAGCTGGCTTGTCATTTTCAAATGCTTCTCTTAATTTCACTAAAATTTCATGTTCATAAGATGCATCTTTATCTTTTTGCTTCGCTAATTTAGCTACACGATCAATACGTTTTTCAACTGATTCTAAGTCTGCAAGAATTAGTTCTAAGTTAATTGTTTCAATATCTGCAATTGGATCTACTTTTCCAGATACATGAGTAATATTATCATCTACAAAGCAACGTACTACTTGGCAAATTGCGTCCACTTCACGAATATGAGATAAAAACTTATTTCCTAAACCTTCACCTTTACTTGCACCTTTAACGATCCCAGCGATATCAGTAAATTCAAAAGTTGTTGGAACAGTTTTTTTAGGTTGAACTAATTCAGTTAATTTTACTAAACGGTAATCTGGTACTTCTACCACACCTACGTTTGGATCAATTGTACAAAACGGATAGTTTGCTGATTCAGCGCCCGCTTGTGTAATTGCATTAAATAATGTTGACTTTCCTACGTTTGGTAATCCTACGATTCCTGCTGTTAATGGCATATTTTCCACTCCTATACGAACTTAGTTAATCTTTCACAATTATATTGATTTCAAAAAAAAATAACAAGAAAATCTGAATATTAATTCTAAACATACGAAAGGTATCTAATACGAGCGATCCTTCAAATTGCTCTACTAGATACCCATTGATTTAAAAATCGTCCTACTCTTCAGATCGAACTAAAACCTTTTTTAATTTTCGTGTGAACTCTCTGCGCGGTATTAATACGCTATGCTCACACCCCTCACATTTTAATCGAATGTCCATACCCATTCGAATAATTTTCCATCTGTTCACTCCACAAGGATGAGGTTTTTTCATTTCTACTATATCATTTAGGCTAAATTCTTTTTCTTCCATGTAAAAACTTCACTTCCTTAAAATAGTAGCATACAAACTATACATTCGCATTTTCATTTTTAGTTTCTGGTTGTTTATATAATACCATTTTTGGATACGAAATTTCTATGTTATTTCTTTCAAGTACTTCCTTAATTTCTTTTCGAATTGCTCTAGAAATTTTAAACTGTGTCATTGCTCTAACTTCTGAAGATATTCTCAATGTTACTTCAGAAGGACCCAAGTTTTGTATCCCAAGAAACTCTGGAGGTTTTATCATTTCTTCATATCTAGCTGGCATAGTTTCTAGATGTTTTTCAATTACATTTTGTGCATGTTCAATATCGCCCTCATATGAAATACTAACATCTACCATTGCCACAGCATTATGTAATGAAAAATTGGTTACTTCAGTAATCATTCCATTTTGGATGATATGAAGTTCACCAGTTCCACTTCTAATTTTAGTTGTTTTTAAACCGATTGATAATACTGTTCCTTCAAAAGTTTGAACTCTAATATAATCACCAACTGAAAATTGATCTTCAAACAAAATAAAAAATCCAGAAATGATATCTTTTACTAAACTTTGTGCCCCAAAACCAATTGCTACGCCACCTATTCCTGCTCCAACTAAAAGTCCTTTTATTTCCACGCCAAATATCGGGAGAATCGTCAAAGCAGCAATAAAGAATATTACATATGCAAGTACATTTTCCATCAATTTAATAAGTGTTACTGATCTTCTTTCTGATACTTGTAACGGTCCTCTAGCATTAACTTTTAAGAGATTACGGATTAACTTTCTTCCGAGTTTTACAGCCAATACTGAAACGATAATAATTAGCGCTATTTTTATTGTTGAATTTAAAATTGTGTCCCATTGTTCTGGAGTTAGCATGCTTTTTTTTACTAATTTCTCAGCATTTTCTATTTTATCTGCTGCATTATTCATACTGTATTTTTCCCCCTATCTATTTTCAAATGACTTTTAACGTAATACTAAACGAATTATCACCTTAAAACTACAAATATGAACAAATGTAATAATGATTTAATTTAATAACGAAGATTGCTTGACAAAAGTATAAATTGTTTAAATTTTGCATAAACTAATACTACTCTCTTAAATGAAAAGTAGGCGATATTATGCAATTTTCAGCAAATCCTTTGCGTAACCTATTCAAGGATGATTATTCTGTATTTCTAGATGACGAAAACGCTATTAACAGATTTGCAGATCGTTTATGTAAGTCGCTTCCAAGTGTTCACACTAAAGAAATTGTATTTGTATGTATTGGAACTGACCGTTCCACGGGAGACTCTTTAGGTCCTTTAGTTGGAACCATGTTAGGAGAATTAAACTTAAGTAGATTTCATTATTATGGTACTCTTGATGAGCCAATTCATGCGTTAAATCTTTCAGACCAACTTGAAAAAATTAAAGGCAGATATAACAATCCATTTATCATTGCTGTAGATGCATGTTTAGGCAGAGTAAAAAGCATTGGTAGCGTGCGCTTATCCAATGGCCCATTAAAACCTGGTGCTGCAATGAAAAAAGAATTACCTTTAGTAGGTGAAATTAACTTAACTGGTGTTGTAAATGTTAGTGGATTCATGGAGTTCTACGTTTTACAAAATACTAGATTAAGCCTTGTAATGAAAATGGCTAAGTTTATTGCGAATTCAATTAAAGAAACTGAAAAAAAATTTACCTGCCAATTAGATTTTTAACATAATAGTTTCCTAACTTTCAATTGTAAAATGGTTAGATAAATACAAAAAGGGAGTATTAACTGCATTGGAAGACAACACATTTAATATTCCCTATGAGTAACTCATTTTATAATTGAAAGAATTCTTTCCAAATCCTCTTTGTTAAAGAATTGGATTTCTATTTTCCCTTTATCTTTAGCCGATTTAATTTTAACTGACGTTCCGAATTTTTCTTGTAAAAGATCCTCATATTCACTAAAAAATATGTTTTTAGTTGGATTTTTCTTTGATGTTTCACGTGAAACATTTTCATTCAGATCATTGACTAACGATTCAACCTCACGAACACTTAAGTTTTTTTCAATTACTTTTAGTGCGGTACCCTCAATTAATCCTTTTCGTTTTAGTCCTAAAAGTGCTCTTCCGTGTCCCATTGAGAGCGTGCCTTCTTCGACCATTTTTTGAACAGAATTAGGTAAAGTTAAAATTCTTAAATAGTTAGCAATATGTGGACGACTTTTTCCAAGTTTCTTTGCCAGTTGTTCTTGCGTTAAGTGTAATTGTTCAATTAAAGTTTGATATGCTTCAGCTTCTTCAAGAGGATTTAAATCATCTCGCTGTAAATTTTCTAATACAGCTAACTCCATCATTTGCTCTTCAGTCAGGTCTCTCACAATAACTGGAACTGTATTTAAACCTGCATTCCTTGCAGCGCGATAGCGTCTCTCTCCAGCAACGATTTGGAAACCTTTTATGCTTTTTCTTGCAATGATTGGTTGAAGAATCCCATGTTCAATCACTGATTGGGTTAATTCTAACATTGCAGTCTCATCAAATACTTTGCGAGGTTGGTATGGATTAGGTCTAAGTTCTTTAAGATCAATTTCCTGGACTAACTCTTCTTGCTGATTAATATCTTGAAAAAACGCTCCAATGCCTTTTCCTAACCCTTTAGCCATTATCAATCACTTCCTTTGCTAGATCGAGATATACTTCTGCACCTCTTGACTTTGGATCATATGTAATGATCGGTTTACCATGACTTGGTGCTTCACTTAAGCGTACATTTCTTGGAATAATTGATTTATAGACACGATCTTGAAAATATTTTTTTACTTCTTCTATAACTTGAAGCCCTAAATTTGTACGAGCATCTAGCATCGTTAACAATACGCCTTCAATTGCTAAATTTTTATTTAAATGTTTTTGTACTAAGCGTACAGTACTTAATAGCTGACTTAAACCTTCAAGTGCGTAATACTCACACTGAACTGGAATAATAATTGAATCAGAAGCAGTTAGTGAGTTTAAAGTTAATAAACCTAATGATGGAGGACAATCTATTAAAATATAATCATAGTTACCTTTTACTGTATCTAAAGCGCGCTTTAATCGTACTTCTCTAGAAATAGTAGGTACTAATTCAATTTCTGCTCCAGCAAGTTGAATTGTTGCTGGAATAATATCGAAATTTGGAATAGCAGTGTTTAAAATGACATTTTTCGCCTCAACATCATCAACTAATACATTGTAAACACACTGATTTACATCAGCTTTTTCAATTCCAATACCACTAGTTGCATTACCTTGAGGATCTATATCGACTAGTAATACTTTTTTTCCTAAATGAGCTAAACAAGCACTTAAATTAACCGATGTTGTAGTCTTACCAACACCACCTTTTTGATTAGCTATAGAGATTACTTTAACCACTATGTAATCTACTCCTTCCACAACAAACAATTCTTATTTTCTATTTTACCATGAATAGATTCATCGTTGTGTCTAGATTTAAAAATGAATAAAAAAATTCACCACTGTAAAGAGGTGAATTTAATGTTTATTTCTTTGGTATTTTAATTGTTATTTGGTAATAGTCATCATGTTCTTCTTCTTGACTATCAATATTCATGCCTGTTTTAGTAACCATTTGTAAAGATTCGCGGATCGTATTCATCGCAATTCGTATATCTTTACTAATAGCCTTAAATTTACGTTTAGCCTTTGGTTTTTTCTCAGTAAGTAATGTTACTACTCGTTCTTCTGTTTGTTTAACATTCAATTGCTTTTCAATTATTTCATGAAGAAGAGTAATTTGTAGTTGAGGTAACTTTAATGGAATAAGTGCTCGTGCATGACGTTCTGTAATCGACTTATCCAATAATGCTTGTTGTATTTCCCCAGGAAGTTTCAACAACCTCAATTTATTTGCAACAGTCGATTGACCTTTACCTAATCGCTGAGCTAGTGCCTCTTGAGTTAAGTTATGTAAATCAATTAATTTTTGGTAAGCTACGGCTTCTTCAAAAGGAGATAGTTCTTCACGTTGTAAATTTTCAATCAGAGCGACGGAGGCAGTCTCTGTATCATTAAACGTTTTCACAATTGCAGGAATTGTATCCCAACCTAAAGATGAAACAGCCCTGAATCTTCTTTCCCCGGCAATTATTTCATAAAAGTTTGGTCTAATCTCCCTAACAACAATTGGTTGAATAATACCATGAGTTCGAATCGTTAGCGCTAGTTCTTTAATTTTTTCATCATCAAAGAATGTTCTAGGCTGATACTGATTCGGTACAATGTCCGATACTGGAATTTGGCGAATAACTTCATTACTCGAAACCGAATCTTGAACATCATCACTAATTTCTTTTTCTGATAAGCCAAATAACCTAGATAATGTGCTTTTCAATGTGATTCCCACCCTTTTAGAATTTCGTTCACAATAGAATAAACATAACAAATGTTTCACGTGAAACATTTGTTAGTTTATCATATTAAATCTCTAATGGTTCTTTACCAGGAGTACCCGGTTTACGAGGGTACTTAGTTGGCGTTTTACGTTTCTTTTCTACTATAACAATATTTCGATCACTGTCTTCACTTGGGAGAGTAAAGTGACTAATTGATTTAACTTCTCCACCAAGAGTTTTTATAGCATAATTTGCTTTTTCTAACTCTTCTTGACCAGCAGCACCTTTAAGTGCAACAAAGTGGCCATTTTGTTTAACAAGTGGTAAGCATAATTCAGTCAACACAGACATTCTAGCAACTGCTCTAGCAGTTACAACATCAAAAGATTCTCTCATACCAGTTCTTTTAGCAAAAGTTTCTGCTCGATCATGAATAAATGATACATTCTCTAGTTGTAATTCCTTCGCTAAATGATTTAAAAATGTAATCCTTTTTTGAAGGGAGTCTACGATCGTTAATTTGATAGATGGGAAACATATTTTAATTGGGATAGAGGGGAAGCCCGCTCCTGCACCAATGTCACATAAAGTAATCTCACCAGCGAAGTCGAAATAAAAGGCAGCGCTAATTGAATCATAAAAATGCTTTAAATATACTTCGCTTTCTTCTGTAATAGCAGTTAAGTTCATTTTATTATTCCACTCAACTAATGTGTGGAAATATATATCAAATTGTTTTAATTGAAAATCTGACAAATGGATTCCTTTATCTTTAAGAGCAGCGATAAATTGTTCTTTATTCACTAGTAATACCCCTATCTATTATTAGTTCGATATTCTTGCAATTTTTCCTTGTTCTAAATAAACAAGTAGAATTGAAATATCTGCTGGATTAACACCAGATATACGAGAAGCTTGACCTACTGATAGAGGGCGCACTTGCTCAAGCTTTTGTCTTGCCTCAGTAGCAAGGCCGTGAATAGCTTGATAATCGATGTTTTCAGGGATTCTCTTTAAATCCATTCTTTTCATGCGTTCTACTTGATTTAATGATTTTTCAATATAACCTTCATACTTAATTTGTATTTCAACTTGCTCTTTAACATCTGAATGTAATTCTTTTTCAGATGGAGTAAGAAGATGGATATGTTCATAAAGCATTTCAGGGCGGCGTAAAAGATCTGCTGCACGAATGCCATCTTTCAGCTCGCTACCACCATTTTGTACAATTAATTCCTGTACTTCTTTTGTCGGTCTTAATTGAGTTGCTTTTAAACGCTCTATTTCTTCTTCAATTAACATTTTCTTTTGTTCAAACTCTGCATATCTTTCATCATTTATTAAACCAAGTCTTTGACCAATTTTAGTTAAACGTAAATCGGCATTATCGTGGCGTAATAATAATCGATATTCTGCTCTAGAGGTAAGAAGACGGTACGGTTCATTTGTCCCTTTAGTTACCAGGTCATCAATTAAAACACCAATGTAAGCTTCAGAGCGATCTAAAATTAACTCTTCTTTATCTAAAGAACGACATGCAGCATTAATTCCTGCGATTAAACCTTGACCCGCTGCTTCTTCATAACCAGAAGTTCCGTTAATTTGACCAGCAGTATACAGATTCTTAATTTGTTTAAGTTCTAAAGTTGGCCATAATTGAGTAGGTACAATCGCGTCATATTCAATTGCATATCCAGTTCTCATCATTTGAACATTTTCAAGACCTGCAATTGAACGCAGCATTTTTTCCTGTACATCTTCAGGTAAACTAGTTGATAATCCTTGTACATAAACTTCTTGAGTATTTCTTCCTTCAGGCTCTAAGAAAATTTGATGTCTCGGTTTATCATTAAATCGGACAACTTTATCCTCAATAGAAGGACAATAGCGTGGCCCAGTACCTTTAATCATACCAGAGTACATAGGCGAACGGTGTAAGTTATCGTCGATGATTTGATGTGTAGTTTCACTTGTATAAGTTAACCAACAAGGAATTTGTTCTGTTTCAACTGGTTCCGTTTCGAATGAAAATGCACGAGGTACATCATCGCCAGGTTGTATTTCTGTTTTTGAATAATCAATACTATGACTATTTACACGAGGAGGCGTACCTGTTTTAAAACGAACAAGTTCTATACCTAATTCCTCTAAGTGCTCAGAAAGCTTAATTGCTGGTTGTTGGTTATTAGGACCACTTGAGTATTTTAATTCTCCTACAATAATTTCTCCACGTAAGAAAGTACCCGTTGTAATGACAACTGTCTTTGAACGATAAATTGCACCTGTTTGTGTAATTACACCTGTACATTGCCCATCTTCTACAATTAATCTTTCTACTAAACCTTGTTTTAGAGTTAGATTCTCTGTATTTTCAATGGTTTTCTTTAATTCGTGTTGATACGCAAATTTATCCGCTTGAGCACGCAATGCGCGTACTGCAGGACCTTTACCCGTATTTAACATTCTCATTTGAATATGTGTTTTATCGATATTTCGACCCATTTCACCGCCAAGTGCATCAATTTCACGTACAACAATCCCCTTGGCAGGACCACCTACAGATGGGTTACAAGGCATAAATGCTACCATATCGAGATTTATTGTTAGCATTAACGTTTTTGCACCCATTCGAGCAGATGACAAACCGGCTTCACATCCAGCATGACCAGCTCCAATAACGATTACATCATAATTGCCTGCTTCAAAACTCATCTTTTCTCCTCCTAACCATTTTATTTTCCTAAACAGAATTGAGAAAATAGCTGGTTGATTAAACTTTCCTGAACTGTATCTCCAATGATTTCACCTAACAATTCCCACGCTCTTGTTAAGTCAATCTGTACTAAGTCAATCGGCATACCATTTTTCATTGCCTCAATTGCATCATTAATTGTCTGTTCTGATTGTTTTAATAGCGCAATATGTCTAGCATTAGATAAATAGGTTAAATCTTGTGCCTCAATTTGTCCTTCAAAATATAAGTTGGCAATTGCTTTTTCTAAATCATCTATTCCTTTTTCTTCTTTTAAGGAAGTCGTAACAATTGTAGCATTACCAACTAACGCTTTTACTTCATCCATATCAAGATTTTGTGGCAAATCTGTTTTGTTAATGATCACAATTACATCTTTACCGCTCATTTCACCAAATAATTTACGGTCTTCTTCACTTAATTGCTCATTATTATTTAAAACAAATAAAACTAAGTCAGCCAAATTCAATACTTTTTTAGATCTTTCAACACCAATTGCTTCTACAACATCCTTAGTTTCACGAATACCGGCTGTATCAATTAGTCGTAATGGTACACCCTTTACATTTACGTATTCTTCAATAACGTCACGAGTTGTACCTGGAATATCAGTAACAATTGCTTTGCTCTCCTGAACAAGCGTGTTTAAAAGAGATGATTTTCCGACATTTGGTCTACCTATAATCACAGTAGATAGTCCTTCACGTAAAATCTTACCTTGTTTTGATGTTTCTAGTAGTTTTTGTATTTCAACTCGAACTGTTCTTGCTTTTTCAATTAAAACAGTATTGGTCATTTCTTCAACATCATCATATTCAGGGTAATCAATATTTACTTCAATATGAGCCAAAATCTCAAGTAATGTTTGTCTTAAGCTATTAACCAGCTTAGACAATCGACCTTCTACTTGATTCATTGCGATAGCCATTGCTCTGTCAGTCTTTGAACGAATTAAATCCATTACTGCTTCGGCCTGCGACAGGTCGATTCGTCCATTAAGAAATGCTCTTTTCGTAAATTCACCAGGCTCCGCTAATCTAGCACCTTGCGATAGTACTAATTCAAGTACTTTGTTTACCGAAAAAATTCCACCATGACAATTTATTTCGACAACATCTTCACGTGTAAATGTTTTTGGTGCTCTTAAGATCGAGACCATAACTTCCTCAACAGTATTCCCGGAACTTGGATCAACTAAATGTCCATAATGAATTGTGTGTGAATCTACTATATTTAAATCTTTTTCTTTAAATAATTTATTCGCTATTTGAACAGCTTCATCGCCACTTAAACGAACGATGGCAATTGCACCCTCACCTTTTGGTGTCGATATCGCTGTAATTGTATCGAATTCCATCAAAAAATCACCTCGGAGCATGTTAAACAAAAGTTAACATGTTACTTCTAAATCTATAGCATAGCATAAAATTGAATGTTTTTATATTATAACCGTACGAAAGTACAAGTAAACTTATATGACTTGAATGAAGAACATTAAAAAACCAATTAAGGATTAACCCTTAATTGGTTTCTTTAAATCTATAACTAATTGACGATGCGGATCTTGGCCTACAGACTTCGTAGAGATATTTGGCATATCTGTCAGTATATGATGTATAATTTTTCTTTCGAAAGAAGGCATTGGCTCTAAAGAGATCGCTTTTCTTGTTTTTAAAACTGTTTGAGCAGTCTTTTTTGCAAGAATCTCTAGTGACTCCTTACGTTTTAATCGATAATTCTCAGCGTCAACGACAACATGAATCAATTGTTTTGAATGACGATTTACAAATGTTTGAACTAAGAATTGAAGAGCATTTAAAGTATTACCTCTTTTTCCAATAATAAGAGCAACCTTGTCACCCTTTACTGTAAATAAGAAGGTTTGTTCTTTAGTACCTTGCAATTCGAAACTTACATCTGCAGTTTCATCAAGACTTTTAACAATATTTAAAAGGTAGTCGTATGCTTTTTCGATTAAAGTCTTCTTTTTAACAACTAATACTTTAGCAGGTTTAGCACCAAATCCTAAAAATCCTTTTTTACCGTCTTCGATTACTGTAATGTCTACGTCTTCTTCTGATGAACTAAGTTGCTGAAGTGCTATTTGAACTGCTTGTTCGATTGTTTGACCAGTAGCAGTTACTTCTCTCACTTACTAGCCCCTCCTACATTTTTATTTTTTACGGTAGTATTACCTCTATTAACAAATAATGTTTGAAGAATCATAAATGTATTACCAACTACCCAATATAAAGCTAAAGCAGAAGGAAGTCTAACAGCAAATACTAAAATCATGATTGGCATAACATAAAGCATGATTTTCATTTGTTGAGCAGCAGGCCCTGTCATTGAACCAGTACTCATTGACACCTTTTGTTGAATGAAAGTTGTAATACCAGCGATGATTGGTAAAGCATAAATTGGATCCGGGTGGCCTAATTGGAACCATAGGAAGTCATGTGCTTTAATTTCCATTGTTCTCATAATTGCATGATAGAAAGCAATTAAGATTGGCATTTGAATAAAAATTGGTAAACAACCAGATAGTGGATTTACACCATGTTGTTGGTACAACTTCATTGTTTCTTCATTTAATTTTTGGACTGTTTTTTGATCCTTAGAAGAATATTTTTCTTTAAGTTTGGCCATTTCAGGCTGGATTGATTGCATCGCTTTTGTACTTTTAATTTGTTTAATCATTAATGGTAGTAATGCTAAACGGATTAAAAGTGTTACGACGATAATCGACATCCCATAACTTCCACCAAAAATTTTAGATACAGCCGTGATTAACCACGATAGTGGATAAACGAAATACTCATTCCAAATCCCCGTACTTTCAGATGTAATCGGTTGGTTTGTTTGCGAACACCCAGCTAACACGACTACTAATAAAAGAACTGTAACTAGCAATTGGTACTTCTTAGTCTTCAAACTAGTTCCTCCTTTAAGAAGTTACATTTAAATATGTAATTACTTAATTTGATTTTTATCTAATTTATGTTTTGAATCATGTATTTTAAGCGCTTCCGCCCTTTTCAACACATGAATTAAACTTTTTTTAAATTCATTGAAGGGTAGTTCAGTACAGGGCTTTCTTGCGATTACAACATAATCCATATTCACACGAAGATCATCACTTAATTCAGTAAGAGCTTGTCTTATATACCGCTTAATATGATTTCTCATTACAGCATTACCTAACTTCTTGCTAACAGATAATCCTATACGAAATTGCTTTTGATCTTCCTTTTTTAATGTATAGATTACAAATTGCCGATTCGCAGTTGACGATCCCTCTTGAAAAACGCGACTAAAATCTGCATTCTTTTTTATTCTGTTTTTCTTGTTCATGTTCCACTGACACCTCAAATGATTCCTTCAATTATCATAACAACTTTTTTATAAAAAATGAGGCCTTTTTTACTTACAAATTGTGACATAAAAGCAAAAAAGGCCTTCTTATTAGTGAAAAAGACCACTGTTGACAGTGGCCTACGCAGATAATACTTTTCTTCCTTTACGACGACGAGCTGCTAGAACTTTACGTCCATTTGCAGTGCTCATACGGCTACGGAAACCATGTACTTTGCTGCGTTTACGTTTGTTTGGTTGAAATGTTCTTTTCATTATATGACACCTCCCTGAGGAATTACTGTAATAGACAGTCCTATAAATTATAAAGAATAACTACTATTAATGTCAATGTAAGATATTAAATCATAATGAATAATTATTTCCAATTTATGAAGAGTGGCTGATCCAGTGAGTTTTAGTAAGAAAAAAATAATAAATAGTTACTTATTTAATAAAAGAAATGCGATTTACTCCTATCATTTCCCTCCCAAAAATTTATAAACGAGTAATCTGAGCAAAAGATGTGGTGTCGAAAGATTTTTTGGAACAGAACTTTAAGTGAATAAAAAAATCTATAAATAAGTAGTACTTCCCCTTTTCTTAAAATTGTTAAGTGCTCTGTGGATAATATTTTTCTACACATTTTTTACCCACAATGGTTACTGACAACTTTTACACAAGTTCTTTTTCTGTGGACAATTTTTTTAAACAAGTGGATTAGCATGTGGATAACATTAACTACTCATTGAAATAGCTTAAGATTTTTGATATTATTAATTTGTTTTCCACTTTGGACAACTTGTTTTTTATTTTTATTTGTCCACAGATGTTAATAACTTGTGGACAGGTTTTACACTTGTACTATTTTAAAGTTATCCACAAGGGTGAATACTGTCAAATAAAGTGGTTTTTTGCAGTTTTATAAAATAACGCATATTCAAAGACATGAATAAAAATAAATACTTAATTTATGTGCTTGTACAAAAGTTGAACAAGCTTTGTAAGGAGGGATTACCGTTTGGAGAATATAGGGGATCTGTGGTCTAGGGTTCTAGCAGAAATAGAAAAAAAAATAAGTAAACCAAGCTTTGAAACATGGCTAAAATCAACAAAGGCATTTTCTTTAAAGAATGATACTTTAACAATTATTGCGCCAAATGAATTCGCCCGTGATTGGCTTGAGTCAAAGTATTCATCTTTAATAATGGATACAGTTTTAGAAATAACTGGAGCGGAATTAGAAATCAAATTTATCCTTCCTCAAAATCATGTAGAAGAAATAGAGATGAATATACCGGCAGTTAAAGCAAAAGTAAAATTTGAGGAACCAGTAGAGTTCAACCAAAGTATGTTAAACCCTAAATATACTTTTGATACTTTCGTAATTGGTTCAGGTAACCGTTTTGCCCATGCGGCATCATTAGCGGTTGCTGAGGCACCTGCAAAAGCCTATAACCCATTATTTATATATGGGGGCGTTGGGTTAGGAAAAACGCACTTAATGCACGCAATTGGACACTATGTACTTGAGCATAATCCAAATGCCAAAGTCGTTTATTTATCATCAGAAAAATTTACAAATGAGTTCATTAATTCAATTCGTGATAATAAAGCAATTGAATTTAGAAATAAGTATCGTAATGTAGACGTGCTACTTATAGATGATATTCAGTTCTTAGCTGGAAAAGAACAAACACAGGAAGAATTTTTCCATACGTTTAATACACTTCATGAAGAAAGTAAACAAATCATTATTTCAAGTGACCGACCACCTAAAGAAATTCCTACATTAGAAGATCGACTTCGTTCACGATTTGAATGGGGCCTTATTACAGATATTACACCACCAGATTTAGAAACTAGGATAGCGATCTTACGTAAAAAGGCTAAGGCTGAGGGGTTAGATATTCCAAATGAGGTAATGTTATATATAGCAAATCAAATTGATACAAACATCCGTGAGTTAGAAGGAGCACTTATTCGTGTAGTCGCTTATTCATCGTTAATTAACAAGGATATAAACGCCAGTGTGGCCGCTGAAGCCTTAAAGAATTTAATCACTGCGACGAAGCCTAAAACAGTATCAATACACGATATTCAACGAACAGTTGGAGAATTTTTTAGTATTAAATTAGAGGATTTTAAAGCAAAGAAACGTACAAAATCCGTAGCCTTCCCAAGACAGATTGCAATGTATCTTTCGAGAGAGCTTACAGACCATTCTTTACCTAAAATAGGAGAAGAGTTTGGTGGCCGAGATCATACAACTGTTATTCATGCGCATGAAAAAATCTCAAAATTAATTGAAACTGACACACAATTGCAATCTCAAGTTAAAGAAATCAATGAAAAATTAAATCAGTAGAGTTATTTACCTGTGCATAACTTTCTATCTTTTTTACACAGTCTATCCACATGTTGATAGACTTATTTTTCTTTACTAAAATATAGTTATCCACAAATTCACAGGCCCTACTACTATTACTATATTATTTTATAAATTATATAAGGAGTACAAACAATGAAATTTACGGTACAAAAAGATCATCTTGTTAAAGCTGTACAAGAAGTTATGAGAGCTGTTTCATCAAGAACAACTATTCCAATCTTAACTGGAATTAAATTAGTCGTTACAACTGAAGGATTAACTTTCACAGGTAGTGATTCAGATATATCTATAGAATCTTATTTACCAATAGTTTTAGATGATCAACAACTAGTTGATGTAAAACAAACTGGAAGCATTGTATTAAATGCTCGATATTTTAGTGATATTGTAAAAAAATTACCTTCAGATTTTGTCGAATTAGAATCTGATAATAATTATGTAACAACGATAAGAGCGGGAAAAACTGAATTTAGCTTAAATGGTTTTGATTCTGAGGAATATCCACTACTTCCTCAAATTGAAGAACATGAAACAATTTCGATCTCTGCAGATTTATTAAAGTTTATGATTCGTCAAACAGTATTTGCAGTATCAACTTCAGAGACTAGACCAATTTTAACCGGTGTAAACTGGAAGATTGAAAATGGTGATCTAACGTGTATAGCGACAGATAGTCACCGACTAGCTTTAAGACAAGCTAAAATTGACGGAAGTTCTACAACAAGTGAATTTAAAGCTAGCGTAGTAATTCCTGGGAAAAGTCTAAATGAATTAAGTAAAATTCTAGATGACAATGATGAAAAAGTAGAGATCGTCTTAACAGAACATCAAGCTTTATTTAAGACTAAACATCTATTGTTCTTTACTCGATTACTAGAAGGGAATTATCCTGATACATCAAAGTTAATTCCAAGTGAAAGTAAAACGGAACTAACTGTAATGACAAAAGAATTCCTACAAGCAATTGATCGTGCTTCTTTATTAGCGAGAGAAGGTAGAAATAATGTTGTTCACTTAGAAACAGTTGGTAACTCATTAGTCAATGTTTCTTCTTATTCTCCTGAAATCGGTAAAGTAGTAGATGAAATTGTTTGTGAGGATATTAAAGGTGAAGAGTTAAAAATCTCTTTCAGTGCGAAATATGTTATGGATGCATTAAAAGCAATAGAAAGCCCAGAAATTTATATTCAATTCACAGGGGCTATGAGACCATTTTTAATTCGTACTGTAAATGATTCAAGAACATTGCAATTAATTTTACCAGTTCGCACATACTAGTTAGTAAATTCTATCGAAAGGGGCTGACCTAATAGAATGTACTAGCAATCTCCAACGAGCAGATTGAATAAAGAATTTATTCTACAACTTGTTTGGGGAGTGCATAGTACATTGAGGTCAGTCTTTTTTTACTTAATAGACAAAATAAGGGTTAAGTGTTTTTTTTCTTACAGAAGTTTAGTACAATTAAGGAATGGATAAATGAGGGTGATAAAAGATGAAAACAGAAAAAGTTAAAATAAATACAGATTATATTACATTAGGTCAATTTTTAAAGCTTGCGGGTGTAATTGATACAGGTGGAATGGCTAAATGGTTTTTATCAGAGCATGAAATCTTTGTAAACAATGAACCTGAGAATAGAAGAGGAAAAAAATTAGTTTTAAATGATACAATTTCTATAACTGGAAAAGGTTCGTATATTATAACTTCATAAGTTTTGGGGGAATCCCATTGTATATTAAAGATTTACAACTAAAACAATACCGTAATTATGAAAACCTTGAGTTAAACTTTCAAAATAATGTTAACGTCATTATTGGTGAGAATGCTCAAGGTAAAACAAATTTAATGGAATCCATTTATGTGCTAGCTTTAACAAAGTCCCACCGAACAAGTAACGACAAAGAAATGATACGTTGGGATGAAGAATATGGTACAATAAAGGGTACGTTACAGAAAAAAAATCAGCAAGTAACACTACAGCTAATCCTCTCAAAGAAAGGTAAGAAAGCAAAGCTGAACCATCTTGAACAGATGAAGTTAAGTCAATATATAGGCGTGATGAATGTCGTTATGTTTGCACCGGAAGATTTACATTTAGTAAAAGGTAGTCCGCAAGTGCGTCGTAAATTCCTAGATATGGAACTAGGACAAGTTTCGCCTGTTTACCTACATGAATTAAGTCAATACCAGAGAATCCTCCAACAGCGAAATTCACTACTAAAAACATTACAAACCAGCCGAGATCGGAACTATTTAATGCTTGAAGTCCTAACATCTCAGCTTGTAAAACATGCCGTAAAAATAATTGAAAAACGAATTTCGTTCATCAAATTACTACAAGATTGGGCATCGCCTATTCATAGTCAAATTTCTAGAGAGACCGAAAAACTAGAAATTATATATAAACCAAGCATTAATGTATCAGATTTAACAGATTTGACGAAAATGGAAGATGAGTACATAAAACAATTCGAAGCTGAAAAAGAGCGTGAAGTATCAAGAGGTACTACATTGCTTGGTCCGCATAGAGATGATTTAGTTTTTATGGTAAATGATAAAAACGTTCAAACTTTCGGATCGCAAGGACAGCAGCGGACAACAGCTCTTTCATTAAAACTAGCAGAAATTGAACTAATTAAAGAGGAAGTTGGAGAATATCCAATTCTTTTATTAGATGATGTTCTTTCAGAGCTAGATGACTATCGTCAAACACACTTATTAAATGCAATTCAAAATAAAGTACAGACTTTTGTCACAACAACAAGTGTCGACGGAATTCAGCACGAAACGATAAAACAAGCTAATATTATAAATGTTTCACATGGAACAATTATAAGTACTTCTCGATAATAATTTATGAAATTTCTACTACGCCGCCTAATAAGCATAGCTGAAATTTACTAATTCTTTTATGTAAAATAAAAAAAGTAGGTGAGTGTTCATGACAATGGATCAAAAGATGCAAGAACATAATTATGATGAAAATCAGATACAAGTTCTTGAAGGTTTAGAAGCCGTACGTAAGAGACCGGGTATGTATATCGGTTCTACGAGCGGAAAAGGATTACATCACTTAGTATGGGAAATCGTTGATAACAGTATAGATGAAGCATTGGCTGGATACTGTGACGAGATTAATGTAACAATTGAAGAAGATAATAGTATTACTGTTAAAGATAATGGCCGTGGGATTCCAGTAGGTATCCATGAAAAAATGGGTAGACCTGCGCTAGAAGTAATTATGACGGTACTTCATGCAGGTGGAAAATTTGGCGGTGGCGGATATAAAGTATCTGGTGGATTACACGGAGTAGGTGCTTCAGTAGTAAATGCGTTGTCTACTTTGCTAGAAGTTCACGTTCATCGTGAAGGTACTATTTATTATCAACAATTTTCTAAAGGTATACCGGTTGCAGATATGAGTATCGTTGGTGAAACTGATGTTACAGGTACAATTACTCATTTTAAACCTGATGCAGAAATTTTCACTGAAACGACAGTTTATGACTTTGATACATTAGCAAACCGTTTAAGAGAATTAGCATTCCTTAACAGAGGTATTCGCTTAACAATTGAAGATCGTAGAGAAAATAAACAAAAGAAAGAATTCCATTACGAAGGTGGAATTAAATCTTACGTTGAACATTTAAATCGTTCTAAAGAAGTAATACATGACGAACCAATTTTTGTTATTGGTGAAAAAGATGGAATTAGTGTAGAAATTGCACTTCAATATAACGAAAGCTATACAAGTAATATCTACTCATTCACGAATAATATTAATACACACGAAGGTGGTACACACGAGGTTGGATTTAAAACAGCTTTAACTCGTGTTATTAATGATTATGGTCGTAAGAATGGTTTAATTAAAGATCAAGATAGCAACTTATCTGGTGAGGATGTACGTGAAGGGTTAACGGCGATCGTTTCTATTAAACATCCAGATCCACAGTTTGAGGGGCAAACAAAAACTAAGCTGGGTAATAGTGAAGTTCGTACAATTACAGAGCAAATTTTTGGAGAGAAACTTGAAAAGTTTTTATTAGAGAATCCAACAGAGGCTAAAAAAATAGTTGAAAAAGGTTTAATGGCGGCTAGAGCTCGTGTTGCTGCTAAAAAGGCTCGTGAATTAACAAGAAGAAAAAGTGCTTTAGAAGTATCAAGTTTACCTGGGAAATTAGCTGATTGTTCTTCAAAAGATTCTTCTATTAGCGAAATTTATATCGTTGAGGGTGATTCAGCGGGTGGAAGTGCTAAACAAGGACGAGACCGTCACTTCCAAGCAATTCTTCCTTTACGTGGAAAAATTATTAACGTTGAAAAGGCTCGACTTGATAAAATTTTATCAAATAACGAGGTTCGTTCAATGATTACTGCTTTTGGTACCGGAATCGGTGATGATTTCGATATCGAGAAAGCACGATATCATAAAATTATATTGATGACGGATGCTGATGTTGATGGTGCCCATATCCGTACTTTATTGTTAACGTTCTTATATCGTTATATGCGTCAAATCATTGAAAGTGGTTATATTTATATTGCTCAACCACCTTTATATAAGATCCAGCAAGGGAAAAAAATACAATATGCTTATAATGACCGACAAATGGATGAGATTATGTCGACTTTAAATGCAGTACCAAAACCTGTTATCCAACGATATAAAGGTCTAGGTGAAATGAACCCTGAAC
Organism: Gottfriedia sp. NPDC058432; assembly: GCF_042721555.1. NCBI lineage: Bacteria > Bacillati > Bacillota > Bacilli > Caryophanales > Bacillaceae > Gottfriedia > Gottfriedia sp. NPDC058432. The sequence goes on along the minus strand of NZ_JBHXLC010000004.1, from coordinate 3,692 downwards.
AGTTATGGGAAACTACAATGAATCCAGAAACTAGAACGTTACTGCAAGTTAACCTTCAAGATGCGATCGAAGCGGATGAAACGTTTGAAACATTAATGGGTGAAAAAGTAGAGCCAAGACGTAACTTTATTCAAGATAATGCTAAGTATGTAAAGAATTTAGATATTTAACAAGTATTTGTAAGGAGCTTTATGCTCCTTTTCTCAGGTAGATACGGAAACTAAAGGGAGGTGCCGATGTTGAGTGAAAATCAACAAATTAAAGAAATAAATATTAGTCATGAAATGCGTAATTCCTTCCTAGATTATGCAATGAGTGTAATTGTTTCTCGAGCGTTACCAGATGTACGAGACGGCCTTAAGCCTGTTCATAGAAGAATTTTATATGCAATGAATGATTTAGGTATGACAGCTGATAAAGCTTATAAAAAGTCAGCGCGTATCGTAGGTGAAGTTATTGGTAAGTATCACCCGCATGGTGACGCTGCTGTATATGAAACAATGGTACGTATGGCTCAGGACTTTAACTTCAGATATATGTTAGTAGATGGCCATGGGAATTTTGGATCAGTTGATGGAGACGCAGCGGCGGCGATGCGTTACACAGAGGCTAGAATGTCTAAAATTTCGATGGAATTAATTCGTGATATTAATAAAAACACAATTGATTATCAAGATAACTATGATGGTTCAGAAAGAGAGCCAATCGTTCTTCCTGCACGATTCCCTAACTTGTTGGTAAACGGAGCAACGGGTATAGCGGTTGGTATGGCAACGAATATTCCTCCGCACCAATTAGGTGAAGTAATTGATGGTGTTCTTGCACTAAGTAAAGATCCAGAAATCACTACACAAGATTTAATGGAATATATTCAAGGACCAGATTTTCCTACATCAGGTATGATTCTAGGTAAAAGTGGTATCCGTAAGGCCTATGAAACTGGTAAAGGCTCGATCATTATTAGGGCAAAAGTTGAAATTGAAGAAAAAGCAAATGGTAGACAAACAATTATTGTTACAGAGTTACCATATCAAGTAAATAAAGCTAAGCTTGTTGAACGAATTGCTGAACTAGTTCGAGATAAGAAAATAGAAGGTATTACTGATCTACGTGATGAATCTGATCGAAATGGTATGCGTGTTGTCATTGAAGTTAGAAGAGATGCGAACGCAAATGTACTTTTAAATAATCTTTATAAACAAACTGCTCTTCAAACAAGTTTTGGTATTAATTTATTAGCACTTGTAAATGGTGAACCAAAAGTTTTATCTCTAAAGAGCTGTTTAAAACACTATTTAGACCATCAAATTGTTGTTATTAAACGTAGAACACAGTTTGAGTTAGAAAAAGCAGAAGCGCGTGCACATATTTTAGAAGGTTTAAAAGTTGCTTTAGACCATTTAGATGCGGTAATCAGCTTAATTAGAGCTTCTCAAACGGGAGAAATCGCTAAACATGGCTTAATGGAAACTTTTAACTTATCTGAAAAGCAAGCTCAAGCAATTCTAGATATGAGATTACAACGTTTAACTGGTTTAGAGCGCGAGAAAATTGAAGAAGAATATCAAGAACTAATCAAGTTAATTGCAGAATTAAGAGCAATTCTTGCTGATGAGGAAAGAGTTCTTGAAATTATTCGAGAAGAATTAACTCAGCTAAAAGAGCAGTATAATGATAAACGAAGAACAGCAATAGTTCCTGGAGGACTAGAAATCATTGAAGATGAAGACTTAATACCAGTGGAGAATATCATTGTAAGTTTAACTCATAATGGATATATTAAACGTCTTCCAGTTTCTACTTACCGATCTCAACGTAGAGGTGGACGTGGTATTCAAGGAATGGGTACTAATAATGATGACTTCTTAGAACACTTACTAACACCTTCAACACATGATACAATTTTATTCTTTACGAATAAGGGAAAAGTATACCGTTCAAAAGGTTACGAGATTCCAGAGTTTAGTCGTACAGCTAAAGGATTACCGATCGTAAACTTACTAGAAATTGACCGAGATGAAAATATTAACGCTATTATTCCAGTAAGTGAATTTTTAGAGGATTGGTACCTATTCTTTACAACAAAACAAGGAATAGCAAAACGTGTGCCTTTATCTGCCTTTGCAAACATTCGTACTAACGGTTTAATTGCAATTAATTTAAAAGAAGATGATGACGTAATATCTGTACGTTTAACTGACGGAACAAAAGATATTGTTGTCGGTACTTCAAAAGGTATGATGATCCGTTTTAATGAAGACGATGTTAGATCGATGGGAAGAACGGCAACAGGTGTTAAAGCAATTACTCTTTCTGATGATGATTATGTTGTTGGAATGGAAGTTGTTGAAGAGCACTTAGATATTCTTGTTGTTACGGAACTAGGTTATGGTAAGCGAACTGCACAGGAAGAATACCGAATTCAAAGTCGTGGCGGTAAAGGGTTAAAAACACTTAATGTTACAGACAAAAACGGTAAAATGATTTCATTAAAATGTGTAAGTGACGAACAGGATTTAATGTTAATTACTGAGTCTGGTGTAATAATCCGTATGCCAATTGAACAAATTTCTCGTTTAGGTCGAGTTACTCAAGGTGTTAAATTAATTAAACTTGATCAAGAAGGTCATGTTGCGACTGTAGCAATTGCTGCGAAAGAAGAAGAGGAAATTGATGAAGAAGCTGAAAATGAAGCTGAAGAATTAACGACTCTAGAAAACGAAGATGATATTGAAACAACAGAAGAATAATAGAGCAGTGATTAGTAAAGAGAGAACAAGTAGGTTCTCTCTTTTTTTTGATTGTATACGGATGTGTTAAACATAGAGAATCGAGTGAAAGAATAATTGATTCTTTCATAAAACAAAATGTATCCTTAAGTGCACATCTTATTTAAATAAAAATCAAAAAAGAGATTGCCAAATATCCGTGCGCTTAATGAAGCTTAGCATTAATCAGACAATTTTGGAGCTGATCAAATTGGTTGGTATTTTCACTTATAGTATAGTGTTAATGTTTTAAGTTAACTACGATCAATCAAGTTAAATCGTGTAAGCACCTGAAATACTTTCTACTATATAGTATACAGTTTTATTAAAACTATTTTGGTTAGTATATCTCCATGATTTGTATTACTTTAGGTGAGAAGATAAAATGCTTAAGTTGAAGGGAAATTTAGTGAAACGTACTGTTTTATTTTTTTTTGAAATTATATTATAAAAACTATTGACCTGGGTTGTTAGATTTGTTATTATATAGAAGTCGCCAAGAGATACGGACGACAAAATGAACTTTGAAAACTAAACAAAACATGAAGTAAACGTCAATTATTAGTTTTTTGAGCAATACAAGATTTAAACTTAACTTTTATGGAGAGTTTGATCCTGGCTCAGGACGAACGCTGGCGGCGTGCCTAATACATGCAAGTCGAGCGGACTAATGGGAGCTTGCTCCCGTTAGTTAGCGGCGGACGGGTGAGTAACACGTGGGCAACCTACCTGTAAGACTGGGATAACTTCGGGAAACCGGAGCTAATACCGGATGACATAAAGGAACTCCTGTTCCTTTATTGAAAGATGGCTTTTAGCTATCACTTACAGATGGGCCCGCGGCGCATTAGCTAGTTGGTGAGGTAACGGCTCACCAAGGCGACGATGCGTAGCCGACCTGAGAGGGTGATCGGCCACACTGGG